>NZ_BAABCQ010000055.1:0-41885 GCF_039539045.1 Streptomyces marokkonensis | reverse complement strand
CTTGTTGACCGTGAGCGGTTTGTGCGAGAGTGAAGCACCCGTGCGGGGGTAAAGGCCGGGTCTCGCACGCGCCTTGAGGAACCAGGTCAGGTTTCGCCTTGGCGAATTCACGCTCCCCGTATCGCGCCCAAAAGGTATACACCAAAGGTATGCACCAATTCGGGATTTCTTTTCGGCGACCGAACTCCTGAGTCACACGCGCGTGGGAAGGAAAGGTCTCAGTGTCCACCCCCCACCCTCCCCGGCCCGCGTACCCGCCCTCCGGCGGGGATCCCGGGGAGTCCGACGAGTTCCTGGCCGCGCGACTGAGGGACAGCCCCGAGAGCGAGGCCGCCCGGGCCGCCGGGCTCCTGATGGCGCGCCACTGGCAGTCGGCCCACGACTACGCCACCGTCTGCCTTGCCACGTCGGCCCCGGTGGCCACCATGGTGACCGCCGCAGCCTGGCACCGGCTCCTGGACCGGCTGGCAAAGGGAGAGCCCGCCACCGCCCTGCGTCCGCGGCTGCTGGTGGCCGTACGGGACACGGTTTGGCAGTGGTCCGCCGACGACGGGATGTCCGGCGTCCTTCCGCAACTGCTCAAACCCGCCGGCGGACGTGGTATGCGGGCGGCTAAGTCCCTGGTTCCGGAGAACCGAACGCTGGCCGCACGGGCATTCGCGTCTCTTCCCGGACCGGCCCGCTGTTTGCTGTGGCACACGGAAGTCGAAGGGGAACCCATAAGTGTGTCGGCCGGTCTGCTCGGTATGGATGCCGACACCGCGTCGGTCACCCTCGAGCAAGCGCATGAGAAATTCCGCGAGGGTTGTCTGCACGCCCATGGACAGCTGGCGCCCACCCAGGACTGCCGCTTCCACAGCCGCCTCCTGGACGTCCCGCTCCGCCGCGGCGGCGCTCTGCTGCCGGATGTGCGAAACCACCTCGTGGATTGTCGTCACTGTCGTCACGCGGCTGAGCAACTCAGCCACTTCGGTCGCGAGTTGGGCACACTGATCGCCGAAGCGGTGCTCGGCTGGGGCGCCCGGCGCTACCTCGACTCCCGACCCGGGCGCGCGACGCCGGGCACCCTCGCCAAGGGCGCCGCCCGGCACCGGGGCGGACGTCCCGGGCTGTTGGGCCGGATTCCCGTGCCCGTACGCCGGGTCCCGGGCCGGCCGCGTTCGGGCCGGTCGATGCTCAAACAGTTCGGCGCGGCCTCGGCCTCGGTGCTGGCGATCGTCCTGGTGGTGAGCGTGTGGTCGTACGACGGCGGCGGCGCCGACCCGGCCACCTCCACCAGCGCCGCCGGAGGTGACGGATTGGCCTCCGCGACCAGCCGCCCGAAACCGCCCGGTGCGGCCGGGCTGCCCACGGCGGCCGACCGCATGCGGCTGCGCAACGTCGCCGCGGACCTCTGTCTCGACGTCCGGGGCGAGCCGAGGGACGGCGCCGGCACCCGGCTGTCGGCGTGCTCCGAGGCGGGGACCCAGCAGTGGATCCACGAGGACGACGGGCTGCTGCGCAGCGTCGCCGACCCGGGGCTGTGTCTCGACTCGCGGGCGGACGCCGGAGTCGTCATTCTCGGTACCTGCGCCGACGAGGGCACGGAGCGGGGCGATGACGTGCGCTACGACCTGACCGGACCGGGCGAGCTGGTGCCGCGCCGGCAGAAGCAGCTCGCCCTCGCCGCCACCACCGTCACCACGGACGCCGACATCGTGGTGAAGGTGCGTGACGGCTCCGAGGGTCAGCGCTGGCGGACCGATCCGGTATCGACGGCGGAGGACTCCCTGTCGGTCGACGGCACCGACGCCCCGGGCGCCCGGCGGGTGGAGCTGTCGGGCGGCTGAGCGGGGCCGGGCGATGTCCGGTGCGTGGTGGCGTCCCGGGACGACGCTCCCCGGCGGGTCGGGCGAGGTCCCAGTGCTTCGCCATCCCGTGTTCCGCCCCGTCGTCGAGAGACCCATCTGTTTCAGGAGTGTTTCAGGCCGATTGGTGATCGTACGGATCACGCCATCCGGCCAGTTCAGGCCTCAATGACCGATCAAGAACCGCCCTGTTCCGGACTTGGAACGTTCGAATTTCGTGACTTCGCGCCACTGATTCAATACGCAAGGTTACCGAAACACGTGGGGTCGAGATGAGTTTCGGCGGTGGACTCGGCAGACTCGCGCTCGCCGTTCCGGCACCGACCGAGCCGGGCCGGCGACACCCTCATATCGAGCGGAAGGATGCACACAATGCGGAACACCGCGCGCTGGGCAGCGACTCTGGGCCTGACGGCCACCGCCGTCTGCGGGCCCCTCGCCGGGGCCTCCCTCGCCTCCCCGGCCACCGCCCCCACGTCGCTCTACACCCCCTCGGCCCTCGTGCTGACCATGGGGCACGGAGAGAGCGCTGCCACCGCCGCACCGGTACGCGCGGTCACCCTGACCTGTGCCCCGAAGGCCTTCGGAACCCACCCCGACGCCGCGTCGGCCTGCGCGGAACTGCGAGGCGCGGGCGGAGACTTCGATGCCCTGACGGCCGACTCCGGCGTCCTGTGCACCCGCGAGTACGCCCCCGTCGTCGTCACCGTCGACGGTGTCTGGCAGGGCCGACACGTCTCCTACGAGCGCACCTTCCCCAACGAGTGCGTGAAGAACGCGGGCAGCGCGAGCGTCTTCACGTTCTGAGGGACCGGGACCGCCCGATCCGTGCGGTGTGACCGGCGGCTCACTACTGGGGAGTGCGAGCGCCGCCGTACGGAACGCGAGGTCCCGCACCGGGGACGGCGGACGGAGTGGGGCCGTCCGCCGTCCTCCCCGGGACAGCGGGAGTCGGGAACTGTTCAGCCGGAGAACTGTCAGCCGGGAATTGCCGGCCGGGGAGCTGTCAGCCCTTCGCCGCCGGCCCGGAACCGTCACGGGTGCCGGACGACTTCGCACGGTGGCTGGTGTCGCACCACGGGTAGCGCCGGCTGCGGCGACAGGTGCACAGGGCGACCCGGAAACGGTCGGACGACACCGTCGTGCCGTCCTCCAGCTCCACCTCCACCGGGCCCTCCACCAGCAGCGGCCCCCGGCGCTGGACCTTGATCCGGCGCGGAGCGCCCGAGTCGCAGGGACGTGGGGGGTCAGACGGGGAGTTCGGCACGGACGACCACCAGCTCCTCCTCGTTGTCGGCCGGCGACAGCAGCCCGCGCTGCCGAAGCCAGGGCTCCCGGCCGCGCACCACGGGACCGAACGCGATCCGCTGCCGCCGGGTCACGGCCGCCTTCAGGCCGGCCGCGCGCAGATGCCCGACGGTCCGCTCGGGTTCGCTGAGCGCCGACTGCACCAGCAGCAGCACACCGCCCGGACGCAACAGGGCGGGCACCTCACGGCAGATTTGGTCCAGGACCAGCCGCCCGTCGTGACCCGCGTCCCAGGCCCGCGCCGCCCCGCGTGGCCGGTGGCCACCGCCCGGCGCCGGTACGTACGGGGGGTTGGCCAGTACGAAGTCGAACGACTCACCTCGTACGGGCGTGAAGAGGTTGCCGTGCCGGACGCGGATCCGCAGCCCGGCCCGAGCGGCGTTCACCCGCGCCGCGCACACCGCGCGCCACGACACGTCCACCGCGGTCACCCGGGCGCCCCGACGTGCCGCCGCCAGGGCGAGGGCGCCCGAGCCGGTCCCCACGTCGAGCACGGCCGCGCCCGGCGGGAGCGACTCGTCGGACAGCGCGCCGGCCAGCAGGGCGGTGTCCTCCTGAGGGGCGTAGACGCCCGGTAGCACCATGAAATCCACGGATCCCACGTACCCCGGCCGTCACGGAATATGGGAGGTTTCGCGAGGTACGCGGGGAAGGCCGGACAGCGGCGTGCGCAGGGACGACCGGCCGGCCCGCCAGTCGGCGAGGAGCCGGGTGCCGAAGCGCTCCTCGACGTACCCGGTGGCGTCGATACCGAAGACGACGTCCGCCGCGAGATGCGGCTCCTGCTCCAGCAGACCGCCGATCACCTCGTGCCGCACGATCTGCTCGTGCACCGCGTCGGCCTCGACGTGCTCGTCGTAGAAGTGCTGGGCGGCGGGCCCGGCGCCGGTGCGGCGCATCGCCTCGGCGAGCCGCCGGGAACCGGGCGACGAGGTGATCTCGACCGCCGCGAAGTGGCCCACCAGGGCACCGCGCAGGGCACGGTGCAGGCCGAACAGGGACATCATGTTCACCGTGGCCAGGCACTCGGCGGACGCCGCGTCGAGATGGCGTCCGTACGTCGTGTCCAGGCCCAGGTCCGTCATCAGGTCGGCGAACAGGCGGGCGTGCACCCGCTCGGGACGGCCACCGCCGTACTCGTCGAACTCCACCGCGGCCATCGCCGCCTTCGCGCGCCCCCACAGCCGCGGCAGCACCCAGGCGTGCGGGTCGGCCTCCTTCAGGTGGTACAGGGAGCGCTGCGCCGCGTACTCGCGCAGATGCCACAACTCGCCTTCGTCCCGCAGGAAGTCGCTGACGCCCTTTCCGTCGACGGGTTCGACGAGCAGCTCCCCGACCGCCTCCTCCACGCTGTCGTGGACCTGGGTGTCGGCGCGCAGCGCGGACAGGAAGCGGTGCTCCAGCGCGGCGCGGGTGCGGAGCAGCCCGGGGTCCCACTCGATGCCGGGGGAGACACCGGCGAAGCCCCGGTAGTGCAGCTCGTAGCACTGGTACAGGGCGAGCTGGAGGTCGTCGCCGTACGCCGGCGCGGCGGCGACGACCTCCGGGCAGGGCAGCGGGCCCGACCCGAGGAGGTACGCGCCGACGGCCGCGGAGAGCGGGCCCCGGGCCGTCGGCGGCTGTGGTCCTTCGCGGTCGTACTCCATGGCGTCGCGAGTACCCGGACGCCACGGTGGCATCCCCGCCCGCACGGAGCCACTCACCTGTCACCCGTCCTCGGCGTCCTTCTGCGCCCCGGTGTTCGGTGAGGTGGCGTCGCCCGCCTCACCCCGGCGCGGGCCCTCGTCGGACTCCGCGTCGCGGGGCCTGGACTCCTTGATCTCGCGCAGGACCTCGTCGATGGCGGTCTCGGGCTGCTTGTCGGTGTGGTCGCCGTCCTCGGACACGGATGCCCTCCTTCTCCTCATACCGTTGGTTCGTCGGTTCGCCGGTTGGTTCGTTCGTTCGGTCGGGCCGTGTGGTCCGGCTCCGGCAGGGACCGTCCCGCCGTGGTCAGCTGGACGTGGTCGCGATGCGCAGCGGCACCGGGGCCGGCACGGCCGCCTCGTCGTTGCGGCGGGTGACCTCCGCCCACCAGGACGGTCCGTCCTCGATGTGACGCAGCAGGATGCCCTCGCGGATCGCCCAGGGACACAGCGTGACCGTTTCCAGTCCCGTCAGCTTCATCGCGGTGTGCCCGACCACCGCCCCGGCCAGACTCTGCGCCGCCCGCGGTGCGGAGATGCCGGGCAGCCGGGCCCGCTCGGCGGCGGACAGGGCGGCCAGCCGGCCGATCGCCTCTCCGAGATCCGAGCAGCGCATCCGCCGCTCCATGAACGGACCGTGCCGGCCCGGCGACGCCCCGCACAGCCGCCCGAGCTGCTGGAAGGTGCGCGAGGTGGCGGCCGCGGTGCGTGGCCCCTCCCAGCGGATCCGCGCCGCGACGTCCCGCAGCTGATGGCGGACGTTGCGGCGCAGCGCCCGGACCTGTTCCGGCGATGCCGCCTCCTCGCCGCCCGCGAGGAACTCGTGGGTCAGCCGTGCCGCCCCCAGCGGCAGCGAGGCCACGAAGTCGGGCAGCCGGCCGCGGCCGAAGGCGATCTCCAGTGAGCCGCCGCCTATGTCGAGCAGGGCGAGCGGTCCGGCCCGCCAGCCCATCCAGCGGCGGGCCCCGAGGAACGTCAGCTCCGCCTCCACCTCGCCCGGCAGGGTGCACAGGGCGGTGCCCGTACGGGCGCGGACGGTGCGCAGGACCTCGCGGCGGTTGGGCGCGGCACGCACCACGGCGGTCGCGAAGGCCAGCGGTTCCGCCGCCCCCCAGCGGGCCGCGGTCCGGTTCGCGTCGGCGACCGCCTCCGCGAGCCGCTCCACGGCGTCGTCCGGGACCGGATCCCCCGGTTTGACCTGCTCGGACAGCCGCAGCCGCCACTTCGCGGTGTGGACCGGCAGCGGCACCCCGCCCTCCGCGTCCGCCACCATGAGCCGGACCGTCTTCGATCCCACATCCACCACGCTGATACGCATGAAGGCGCAGGTACCCATTTATGCGCCGGTCCAACGGAACCCGGGCGGTACGGCCGGAAAGCGGGCGGCTCCCCGGGGTGCCCCGTGGCTTCCCGCGCCCGGTCCCGGCCCGGGTTCAGGCCAGCTGCCGTCGCACCAGCTCGTGCAGCCGGCCGCCCGTGTCCGCGAGCAGATCGGCGGGCGGGCCCTGCTGGGCGACCCCGCCGTCCTCCATCACGATCACACGGTCCGCGTCCAGCACCGTGGACAGACGGTGGGCGATCACGATCCGGGTGGCGTCGAGCGCCTTGGTGGACTCGATCACCGTGCGCTGCGTCTCGTTGTCCAGGGCGCTGGTCGCCTCGTCGAAGAAGAGGACGCGCGGCCGGCGGATCAGCGCCTGCGCGATCATCAGCCGCTGCCGTTGCCCGCCGGAGACCGCCCCGCTGCCCGAGACGATCGTGTGCAGGCCCATCGGCATCCGCTTGATGTCCTCCGCGAGCCCGGCCATCTCGGCCGCCGCCATCACCTCCTCCGGTGTGTACGGCTCGGTGCCGCAGATGACGTCCAGGATCGAGCCGGTGAACGGCTGCGCGTGCTGGAGCACCACCCCGCACTGCCGTCGCACCGCCGACTGATCCAGCGCGGCCAGGTCCTGGCCGTCGTACAGGACGCTGCCCGACAGCGGCCGGTCGAAGCCGATCAATAGCCTCAGCAGGGTCGACTTGCCGCAGCCGCTGGGGCCGACGATCGCCACGAACTCGCCCGGCCGGATCCCGAAGGACACGTCGTCCAGGACCAGCGGCCCGTCGTCGGAGTACCGGAACGACAGCCGGCGCGCCTCGATCGCCCCGGACAGCGGCCCGGGCCGGGTGCTCGCCGTACGGACCTCGGGGGTGGCGTCCAGGACCGGCCGGATCTCCTCGAACAGCGGCAGCGCGGCCACCGCCGACACGAACGCGCCGGTCAGCTGGGTGACCGAGGTCAGCAGCATCGTCACGGCCGCGTTGAAGGTGAGGAACTCGGCCGCCGACATCGAACCGCGCGCCGGACCGGCCAGCAGCATGAACATCAGCAGCGTGCACACCGGCAGGTACACCGCGCCGAGCACCGCGTTCAGGTTCTTGACGCGTCCGGCCTGCTGCTGGAGCTCACGGCTGCGCGCGAACTGCTCCGCCCACGCCGCGTACGCGTAGTTCTCGGCGGCCGCGACCCGGAGCTTGGGCAGTCCGCGCAGGGTCTGGAAGGCCTGGTTGTTCAGCCTGTTGGTGAGCTTGACCAGCCGCCGCTGGTAGCGCACCTGCCACAGCCCGAGCCCCAGGAACACGGCGGCGACCACCACCAGCACGCCGATCGCCGCGAGGGCCATCGGCACGCTGTACCAGAGCAGCAGCCCCAGGTTCATCGCCCCGACGGTCACCGACTGGGCCACCGTCGGACCGACGCCCGCCAGCAGCCTGCGGATCGCGCTGATGCCCATGGCCGCGCCGGCCAGCTCACCGGTGGAGCGCTCGGTGAAGAACCTCGTCGGCAGCCGCAGCAGCCGGTCCCACACCGCCGGCTGGAGGGCCGCCTCGACACGTCCCTCCAGCCGCAGGATGGTGAGGTTCTGCAGCAGCATGAAGGCCGCCGCGACGACGCCGCTCAGCATCACGGCGAGACAGACCTGCGCGATCAGCCCGGTCTGCGCCTTCGGCACGAACTCGCCGAGCACCTTGCCGGTCGCGATCGGCACCAGCGCGCCGAGCCCCACCGTCACCAGTCCGGCGAGCAGCAGACCGGTCAGATCACCGCGCGTGCCCCGCATGCAGAACCGCAGCAGCCGCAGTGGACTGAGCCGGTGCTCGGGCAGCGGACGGTAGAACATCACCGCGGACGGCTCGAACTCCTCGGCGTTCGCCTTCTCGACCGGCGTCCGACGGCCCGTCGCCGGATGGACGGCCACATAGCCGCCGCGCCGCCACAGCAGCGCGACCGGCGCGCCCGACAGGGCCCGGTGACCGACCAGCGGCCCGATGTCGTCCCGCCACCAGCGGCCGTCCAGCCGCACGGTCCGGGTGCGCACGCGCGAGGCGACGGCGACCCGCTCCACCGGGTCGAGGCGGTCGCTCTGCGCGCCGTCGCGGGAGGGCTCGGCGAGCGGGATACCGGCGGCGCGGGCGACCAGTCGGCAGGCCGCGTACGTGGCGTCGGCGTCGGCGGCCGTGGTGTGCTTGTCCGACCGCTTGCCGATGGAGGCCAGCAGTGTCCGGTCGGCCCGGGCGCGCACCGCCTCACCGGCCTTGATACCGGCCGCCGTACGGGTCTCGTGGGTGTGCTCCAGCTGCTCGATCCAGCGGTCCAGGGTGGTCAGCAGCCGGTACTGCTGGTCGACCAGGCTCTGCCACAGTGCCGGGTCCATCAGCAGGTCGGCGGCGGCCTCGTCGCCGTACACCGCGCCGTACTGCACGCTGCCGGGCGGCACCTGCATCCAGAAGACGTCGTCGTCGGTGGGTGCCGTCGCCAGCTCGGTCGCCATCGGCGCCTGGAAGAGGACGGTCAGGCCGCGGCCCACGCCGAGGGCGAGGGCGTACTCCAGCGGGCTCGTCGTGGGCGGCACGTACTGGGGGTTGCCGTACGCGTCGTACGACCACGTCTGGGTGCTCGCCGGCTGGTACAGCTCGCGCAGTCGGACGCGGTGCACCACGCAGTCCCGCAGCGGACGCGCGACCAGCGTGTGCCGGGGCCCGGTGACCGGTCCGAGCAGCACCGAGCCCGCCTCCAGACGGCCCAGGTGGTGCCAGTGGCCCTGTTCCCCGGCGTCGACCGCGAACAGGTCCACCGCGCCGGACGCCACCAGCCACAGCACCTGAGGACCCTCCAGGTCCAGGCGGCCCGACCCGGCGGAGTCGGCGCGGGTGCCCAGCGAACCGAGCGCCCCGAGGACGAGGTCGCCCTGTCCTTCGTGCACGGCTGTCATCTCAACGCTCCCTGACCAGCGCGGCGTACGCGCCACCGTGCGCGACCAGCTCCTCGTGCCGCCCGCGCTCCACGACGGTGCCGTGCTGGAGTACGACGATCTCGTCGCTGTCCCGCACGGTGCTGAGCCGGTGCGCGATCACCACGCAGGCACAGCCGCGCCGGCGCAGGTTGTCCATGACCACCAGCTCGGTCTCCGCGTCAAGGGCGCTGGTCACCTCGTCGAGGACGAGGATGCTGGGCCGGCGCACCAGGGCCCGCGCGATCTCCAGGCGCTGGCGCTGCCCGCCGGAGAAGTTCCGCCCGTCCTGCTCGACCCGGCTGTGGATGCCGCCCGGGCGGCGCGTCACCACGTCGTGCAGCGCGGCGTCGCGCAGGGCTTCCACCACCGCGTCGTCCGGGACCGACGGGTCCCACAGCGCCACGTTGTCGCGGACGGAGCCCTCGAAGAGGAACACGTCCTGGTCGACGAAGGAGACGGAGGACGCCAGGGCCCCGCGGGGGATGTCCTCCAGCCGCCGGCCGTCGACGCGGATCACGCCGTCCCACGGGGCGTACAGCCCCGAGATCAGCCGCGACACCGTGGACTTGCCGCTGCCCGAGCCGCCCACCAGGGCCACCTGCTGTCCCGGCCCGACGGTCAGGTCGAAGCCGGTGAGCAGGGGCTTGTCGAGTGGGTTGTAGCCGAAGGAGACGTGTCGGAGCTCGACGTGGCCGTGCAGCCGGCGGGTGGAGTCGGCGGTGCCGGGGCGGTCGTAGAGCGGGTCGGTCCGGAAGTTCTCCACGTCCTTCAGCCGGGCCACGTCGGCCGCGAAGTCCTGGATGCGGCCCGCGACGCCGTTCAGCCGGGTCAGCGGGGCCGTGAAGCGGACCACCAGTGCCTGGAACGCGACCAGCAGACCGACCGAGATGTGCCCCTCGACCGCCCGCATGCCGCCGATCCACAGGATCAGCCCGCTGTTCAGCGTCGCCAGCGTCGGCGCGACCACGCCCAGCCAGGCACTCGGCACCCCGAGCCGCTGCTGCTCCTCCAGGGTGGTGGCGTGCTGCCCCGCCCACTTGCGGAAGTAGCCGTCCTCACCGCCGGTCGCCTTCATCGTCTCGATGAGCTGGAGGCCGGTGTACGCGGTGTTGGTCAGCCGCGCCGTGTCCGCCCGCAGCTTCGCCGTACGGGTCGCGCGCAGCCGGATGACGACACGCATCGCGAGGATGTTGAGCAGCGCCACGCCGACGCCGACGAAGGTGAGCTGGGGGTCGTACGTGTACAGCAGTACCGCGTACAGGACGACGACGATCGCGTCGACGCCCGCCGCGGAGAGGTCGCGCGCCAGCGTCTCGGAGACGGCGTCGTTGGACTGGAGGCGCTGCACCAGGTCGGCCGGACTGCGCTGGGAGAAGAACGTCACCGGCAGCCGCAGCAGATGGCGCAGGAAGCGGGCACTGGAGAGGGTGGAGGAGATGATGCGGCCGTGCAGCAGGTTCGTCTGCTGAAGCCAGGTCAGCACGACGGTGAGCAGCACGCAGGCCGCCATCGACGCGAACAGCACGCCGAGCAGCGAGGTCTGCCCCCCGATCAGGAACATGTCGATGTAGGTGCGGCTGAGCGCGGGCACCGCCGCGCCGACCGCCACCAGCAGCAGGCTCGCCAGCAGGGCGGCGGGCAGCGTGCCCGCGGTGCCGCGCAGGCGGGCAGGCATCGCACCCAGCACGCCGGGTTTGCGGCCGCCCCGGGTGAAGTCCTCGCCGGGCTCCATGGTCAGCACGACCCCGGTGAAGCTGCCGTCGAAGTCCTCCAGGGACACGAACCGGCGGCCCTTGCCGGGATCGTTGACGAACACCCCGCGCCGGCCGAAGCGGCGCCCCATGCCGTCGTAGACGACGTAGTGGTTGAACTCCCAGAACAGGATGGCCGGCGCCGTCACCTCGGCCAGGGCGGCCAGGTCCATCTGCATGCCCTTGGCGGTGAGGCCGTAACCGCGCGCCGCCTTCAGGAGGTTGCTCGCCCGGGAGCCGTCGCGGGAGACGCCGCAGGCGATGCGCAGCTCCTCCAGCGGTATGTGCCTGCCGTAGTGGCCGAGCACCATCGCGAGGGAGGCGGCGCCGCACTCCACGGCCTCCATCTGAAGGATGGTGGGTGTGCGGACGGTCTTCGTCCGGCTCCTGGGCACCCCGCGCTTCGGCGGGGCGGCGCGGCGTCTGCCCCGGGTCTTCTGTGCGGTGCTCACGGCAGCAGCCAATCGACGGGTCGCTGGTCGGCCAGCCGGATGGAACCCTCGGCCATGGTCATGGAGGTCAGCTCGAACGGCGGCCCGTCCGCGGACGACCACTCGTAACCGCTTCTCGTGGACTTCGAGGTGTCCAGCCGGACCGTCACGGCCACCGGCCTGCCCTCCTTGGTGAACTGCTCGCCGAGCTGGCTGTCGCCGAGGAACGCGGAGATCGTCCGCGCCGACTGCACCGAGCGGTCCACCGACCTCACCTCGCCGTGCAGGACGCCGTACTCCTGCGTCGGCACCGACTGGACGGTCAGGTCGACGGAGGCGTGCGCGGGGATGGCGGCGGCGTTCTCGGCGGGGACGTAGACGGTGGCGTAGAGCGGGGCGTCGGCGTGGGCGACCTTCTCGACAGAGGCGACGTTCGCGCCGGTGCCGATGATCTGCCCGACGGTCGCGGCGAGCGCGGTGACCCGGCCGGCGTCGACCGTGCGGACGACGGTCTCGCCCTCGGCGGTACGGACCTTCAGCACCGGGGAGTCGGCGGCGAGCCGCTCGCCCTGGCGTGCGAGGACGGCGGTGACCTGGCCGGAGACCGGGCTCTGCAGGAGGTAACTGCCCTGCCCGTGCGTGAGGATGGCGGGCGCGGCGACCGTCGAGGTCACCGAGCCGCTCACCGCCCACACGGACGCGGCGGCCATCGCGACCACCGTCACGGACAGCACCAGCCAGCCCTGCGGGCGGGCGAAACGCACCGGAAGGTCGAGCTCCTCCGGTGACTGGAGTTTTGCGAGGGCCTGTTGGCGGAACTGCACGTCGGACGTATCCCAGGGTTTACCGGCGAAGCCGCGGAAGACGGACCGCGGCACAACGGCCGAGAAGTCCCGAAGCCTGGACGGCTCCGGGACTCAGCGGCACATGGGCGCGGTCAGAGACCGGCGACCAGGCCCGTGACCGGGGCCGTGTTCAGGCCGGTGACACCCTCGACGGTGCCGACGGCCGTGTTGAGCAGGCCCGAGACCGGCGCGATGCCGTCCACCAGGCCGGTGACGGTGCCGACGGCGTTGACGTTCAGGCCGCCGGAGACGTTGTCGAGGTCGGCGTCGGAGATCTCGACGGTCTCAACCTGGGGGGTGGAGTTCATGATGGAACTTCCCTTCGTATAGCCATTTCACAAGGGGGGAGCGGCCCCCTCTGGGGACAGATGACGGCCGCGACCGCGGGCGCCGGGCGCCCCGTTCCGGAACCCTCCGCGGCCCCCGCGGTGCGATGGATCAAAACACGCGGCCGGTCCGTGATTCCAATCAATCACCCCGCTCACCTGGGCACTTACGATCCTCTGGCGCTCAAGAGTGCAGGCGCGGACACGCCTTCGCGGCGACTTCTTCACATGGGTCACGACATCGTCCCGTGCCACCCCTTGCTCCTGCGCGGGGAACCGGCTCACCCGCCCCGAAGGCGCATGGGGCGCTCCCGGGTTGTGCAGATCCTCCAACGAGGATGACCGGGTCGGGTATTCGATGTGCAGATTCCCTGAAGCAGGGATTCCGCTCCGTGATCGGAACGGAGCGCACCCGACCGTAAGCGGAGTGTGTCGACCGGTGCGATGGAACGGCCCGTCCCGCCCGTGCGTGCCAACAGCCCTCCAGGCGCTCTCCGACAACGGCCGGACCGGCGGCACGGACCCCGTCCCAGAGGTCGAGAAGTCATTTCCCGCACCCTGACTTCCCGCCCACGCTCCGGCTTCCCGCCCGCCACAGCCAGATCCGCCGGGGCAGGCGTCCCGCGCCTCAGCCCTGCGCCCTCAGCAGCATCAGGGCGATGTCGTCGGGGCGCTCCTCCGCGCCCACCTCGTGACTCACCAGGTGGTCGGCGAGCTCGTCCAGAGGCAGGTCCCCGGCCTCCGCCAGCCGGTGTCCCAGGCCGGCGAGGGCGTCCTCGAAGTCGACGTCGGGGGACTCCACCAGACCGTCCGTGTAGAGGGCCAGCAGGGAGCCGGGCGGGAGATCGACCTCCGTGCGCGGATACGGGGCCGAGGCGTCGATGCCCAGCAGGGGGCCGCCGTCGACCTCCAGTACGCCCACCCGCCCGTCCGGACGCCGCAGCAGCGGCGGTGGATGACCCGCGCGGGCCAGCACGGCCCGGCCGCGCCCCGGGTCGATCCGCAGGTACAGACAGCTGACGAACAGCTCGGTGCCCAGATCGATCAGCAACCGGTTGGTGCTGCGCACGACCTCCTCGGGTGCCTGGCCGACGGTCGTGTACGCGCGGACAGCGGTGCGCACCTGCCCCATCAGCCCGGCCGCGGTCACGTTGTGGCCCTGGACGTCCCCGATCACCGCGGCCGCCGTGCCCCGGGCCGGCACCAGGTCGTAGAAGTCGCCGCCGATGTCCATGCCCCGGGTGGCCGGCAGGTAACGGGCGGCGGCCTCGATGCCGGGCAGCGCGGGCAGAGAGTGCGGCAGCAGAGCGTCCTGCAGTCCGTGCGCCAGCCGCTGCTTGGCGTCGTAGAGCAGGGCCCGGTCCAGGGCCTGCGCCACCAGCCCGGCCAGACTGGTCAGGATCGCCCGCTCCTCCGTCGTGAAGGGGTGCGGCCGCTCGTAGCCCAGCACACAGGTGCCCACCGGCCGCCCCGAGGTGATCAGCGGCAGGAACGCCCAGGCCGCGAAGTCGTCCCGCCTGCTCTCCCGCGCCGGGTACAGGCGTTCCAGCTGCTCCGCCGACTCGAAGAACGCGGGCACCCCCGTCCTCAGCACCTGCGTACCCGGGAGCTTCGCGGTCAGCGGCATCCCCTCGAAGCGCTCCACGGCGAACGGGTCCGGATACCCGCGGTGCCCCAGCACGTGCAACCGGCCGGCCCGCGAACCGAGGACGACCAGGCCCTGGCTGCCCACGGTCGGGGCGATCTCGTCCGCGATCAGTTGCACCACGTCCTGCACACTCACCGCCTCGGACAGCGCGCCGGTCAGGCCCACCACCTGGGAGATCGTCACCAACCGGGGCGGGGCGGCCTCGCCCGTGGCCGGCCCGGACGAGCCCGGCCGTGACACCCCCCGGGCTCTGACGATCCGGACGCTGAGCCCGGTCCGGGTCGGGTACAGCCGGAACGACAGCCAGGCGCCGGGCGGACGCAGCGCCACGAAGGACGTGGGGCGCTGGCTGAGCAGCGCGGCCCGGTACCGGTCCTCGTACACCGGGTCGTTGAGCCACGGCACCGACGTCCACAACTGGGTGCCGAGCAGTCTGCCGACCGGTACGCCCATGAGCTCGGCCGCCGCCGGGTTGGCGAAGCCGACGCGGCCGTGCAGGTCGAGGGAGCACAGCCCGTACGGCAGCCGCCCCACCATCCGTACGGCCTCCAGCGAACCGAGGGTGCCGGATGCGCCTGAGACCACCGGGGCGGTCGGCGGATCGGGTTCCGGATGCACGGGCAGGCTCGCCTCGGCCGCCCGTTCCAGGCGTAGCGCGAGCCGTGCGCAGGCCGCCGTCAGCTGCTCGCGTTCCCACTCGGACAGCTCCGCGGGACGTGTACCGGGCCAGGTCAGAAAGACCGCGCCGTACGCCGTGGACTCGGTCGCGACGGGCAGCGCGACCAGGGCGAACGGGTAGGGCAGGACCACGGCGACGCGCGGATAGCGCCGGGCCATCTCCTCACCGTCGCCGACCCAGATCAGCCGCCGCTCACGCACCGCGTCCGCCACCGGGATCGGCGCGTGCAGCGCCACCCGTTCCCAGGGCGCGGCGAACTCCCTCGGCAGCCCCGCCATCACGGCCATCCTCAGCGAGGGCGGATCCGCGCCGAGCAGGTACACCGCCCCGGAGTGCGCGTGAACCTCCTCCATCATCGAGGCCAGCGCCAGCGACAGCACCGGGCTCCCGCCCGACGCCCACGATGCGGAAGACGCGGACGCTGATGAGGATGGCGACGGGGGTGGCGACGGGGACGGGGACGGGGGTGGCGACGGGGACGATCGATCGTCGGACACGCCGACCACCTCCTCGCACGGCCACGCCCGTGGCCCCCGCTTCCAATCTCCTCCCCACGGGCCCGCCACGCACGGCGAGCGTCGCGTCGGCACGTCCCCACCCCGCCACCCCGCCACCCCGCCCGGTCCCGCCCCGCGCCGCCGCGCTCGGTCCCGCTCCGCCCGCTCCCGCCTCGGCCGAGCCCGGCACCGCCCGGCGAGCCCGAGGACGCGCCGACCGGCAGCCGACTCCGGCGGCCCCCAGGTGCGTCACGGCGCGAATCGGTGCCGTACCGGACCGGCATCGACGACGAGGTGCCGGCACCGCCGCACCGGGTACCCGGCCGACCACACCACGAGCGAGCGAGCGAAAGAGCGAGGTAACACGCCATGACCCAGTACGTCCGCGACATCATGACCGGCGATCCGGTGACCGTGGAGCCGCAGGCCTCCGTCACCGCGGTGGCCCGCATCATGCGCGACCGGGACCTCGGTGCCGTCCTGGTCGCGGACGGCGACGAACTACGCGGACTGGTCACCGACCGCGACCTGGTGATCCGGTCCGTCGCGGAGGGCGGCGACCCGGAACAGACCACCGTGGCCGGCGCGTGCAGCGACGACATGGTGACCGTACGGTCCGACGAGGAGCTGGACCACGCCGTCGAGCTGATGCGCGAGCACGCCGTACGCCGCGTCCCGGTCGTCGACGACGGCCGTCCCGTGGGCATCGTCTCCCTCGGCGACCTGGCCATGGAGCGCGACCCGGAATCGGCGCTGGGCGACATCAGCGTGGCCCGGCCCAACCCGTAGGGGGTGCGGGCGCCCGGCGTTTCACGGAATCACGGCCGGGGACCCGGAGGTCAACGGCACAGGACGCAGATGGAGGATGATGCCTCGTGAGCGCGGACACCAGCGAGAAACCCGTTGCCCGTCGCCTGGAGACGGGCTGGTCCAAAGCCCGCCGCCTGCGCGGCAGGGGGATGATGCGCACCTGGATTCCGGCCGTCGAGGACGGCAACGTCGCACGCGCATCGCAATCGGGCCAGGAGTCGAACATCGTCCGGGGCGAGGACTGATCGACCGAGCCCCGAGGGCGGTGCAGCCGGTCCCGCTGTACGGGGACGGACGCAACGTCCGCGACTGGCTGCACGTGGACGACCACTGCCGGGGCGTCGACCTCGTGCGGACCCGGGGCCGGGCCGGCGAGGTGTACAACATCGGCGGCGGCACCGAGCTGACCAACCGCGACCTCACCGGCCTGCTCCTCGACGCCTTCGGCGCGGACCGGGACCGGGTCGTGCACGTCGAGGACCGCAAGGGCCACGACCTGCGCTACTCCGTCGACTGGAGCAAGGCCCGCGACGAACTGGGCTACCGCCCCCGCCACGACTTCACGGCCGGGCTGGCCGCGACCGTCTCCTGGTACCGGGACAACCGGGCCTGGTGGGAGCCGCTCAAGCGACGCGTCGCGCCATGAGCCCCTGCCGACACGCCGGCCGTTACCCTGGATCCGTGCGCCTGCTGCTCGTGTCCGACACCCATCTGCCGAAGCGGGCGAAGGAACTGCCCGCACCGCTGCTGGCGGAAGTCCCGCGCGCCGACGTCGTCCTGCACGCGGGGGACTGGGTCGACACCGCCACCCTCGACCTGCTGGAGAGCCGCAGCCGCAGACTCGTCGGCGTGTACGGCAACAACGACGGGCCCGCTCTGCGCGCCCGGCTGCCCGAGGTGGCGTACGCCGACCTCGGCGGCCTGCGCTTCGCGGTGGTCCACGAGACGGGCGCCGCCCAGGGCCGCGAGACACGCTGCGCCGCCCGCTTCCCGGACCTCGACGTCCTGGTCTTCGGGCACAGCCACATCCCCTGGGACACCACCGCGGGCACCGGCCTGCGTCTGCTCAACCCGGGATCGCCGACCGACCGGCGCCGTCAGCCGTACTGCACCTACATGACGGCCACGGCCGCCGACGGCCGGCTCGGCGACGTCGAGCTGCACCGGCTCCCGCGGCGGTAGGGGACACCGGCGAGCGGCGCGGTGTCAGCCGCAGCCCGCGCGCGTCCGGGGCCGCTCAGCCGCCGGCGGCCAGGAACTGGGTCGCCGCCAGCTCCGCGTACAGCGGATCGGCGGTCACCAGCTCCCGGTGCGTGCCGACCGCGCGGACGCGCCCCGCGTCCATCACCACGATCCGGTCGGCCATCGTCACCGTGGACAGCCGGTGGGCGACGACCAGCACCGTGGTCGTGCGGGCCACGTCGGCCACGGTGTCGCGCAGCGCCGCCTCGTTGACCGCGTCCAGCTGCGAGGTCGCCTCGTCGAGCAGCAGCAGACGGGGACGCCGCAGCAGGGCCCGGGCGATGGCCACCCGCTGACGCTCACCGCCCGACAACCTGGTGCCCCGGTGCCCGACCAGGGTGTCGAGCCCGTTCGGCAGCCGGGCGACCAGACCGTCGAGGCGGGTCGTCTTCACCACCGCGGCGAGGGCACCGTCGTCCGCCTCCGGGTTGCCCAGCAGCAGGTTGTCCCGCAGCGAGCCGGACAGCACCGGGGCGTCCTGCTCCACGTATCCGATCGCCGCCCGCAGCGAGGCGAGCTCCCAGTCCGCAAGGTTCCGTCCGTCCAGCGTGATCTCCCCCGAGCCTGGATCGTAGAACCGCTCGACGAGGGAGAAGACGGTGGTCTTGCCCGCGCCGGACGGTCCGACGAACGCCGTCATGCCCCGGGCCGGCACGTCGAAGGTCACCCCGTGGTGGATGTACGGCAGGTCGTCGGCGTAACGGAAGCGGACGTCCTGGAAGGCCACCGCGGCCGGTTCCGCACCCGGGGACGGCAGCGGGGCGGGCCGGACCGGCGGCTCCGCGGGCAGCCGCAGCGCGTCCTGGATGCGCGCGAGCGCCGCCTTGCCCGTCTGGTACTGCGTGACGGCGCCGACGACCTGCTGTATCGGCGACATCAGGTAGAAGACGAACAGCAGGAACGCGACGAGCGTGCCGACGTCGATCGCCTCCGTCGCGACCCGCGCCCCGCCCACCGCGAGCACCGTGATGAAGGCGATCTGCATCGCCAGTCCGGCCGTGTTGCCCGCGGCTGCCGACCACTTGGCGGCGCGCACGCTCTGCCGCCACGACTCCTCGGCGGCCGCGTGCAGCGCCCGCTCCTCCCGGGGTTCGGCGCCGGACGCCTTCACCGTGCGCAGCGCGCCGAGGATCCGCTCCAGAGCGGCACCCATCACGCCCACCGCGTCCTGCGCCTGCCGGCTCGCCCGGTTGATGGGCGGCACGATCAGACCCAGGACCGCCCCCGCCCCCAGCACCACCGCCAGCGTCACCCCGAGAAGCACCGGGTCGACCAGGCCCATCATCACCAGCGTCGCCACCAGCGTGAGCCCACCGGTGCCGAGGCCGACGAGTGAGTCGGTGGTGACCTCGCGCAGCAGCGTCGTGTCGGAGGTGATCCGGGCCATCAGGTCACCCGGCTCGGTGCGGTCCACGGCCGTGATGCGCAGCCGCAGCAGATACGACGACAGGGAGCGCCGCGCGCCGAGCACCACCGACTCGGCGGTGCGCCGCAACACGTACGAACCCAGTCCGCCGAGCGCGGCGTTGGCGACCACGAGGCCCGACATGGCCAGCAGCGCGCCCGCGATAGTGCGGTCGTGCGACAGGTCGTCGATCAGCTCCCGCGCCACCAACGGCAGCATCAGCCCGGTGGCTCCCGTGGCCAGCGACAGCAGGGCGCCCGCCAACAGGGTGCGGCGGTGCGGCCGTACGTATGTCAGGAGCAGTCGCCAGGCGGGGGGACCGGTCTCCGTCTCTGCGGTGCTCACGGCACTCCTTCGGCAGGTGGGCGGACGACTCAGGCTACGCCGGGGCCCCTGCGGCACAGTGCGCCGGTTCGCGGGCGGGAACCCGGCGCACCCGCCATACCGCCTGTCACCTGCCCTTTGCCGATCGGTTGCGCGTAGGGTCGTCAGGAACGCTGAACGGCCGAAGAAGGAGTCAGGACCATGGCGCAGGAAGTACGCGGCGTGATCGCACCGGGCAAGGACGAGCCCGTGCGGATCGAGACGATCGTCGTGCCCGATCCCGGACCGGGAGAGGCCGTGGTCAGTGTCCAGGCCTGTGGGGTGTGCCACACCGACCTGCACTACAAGCAGGGCGGCATCAGCGACGACTTCCCCTTCCTGCTGGGCCACGAGGCCGCGGGCGTGGTCGAGTCGGTCGGCGCCGGCGTCACCGACGTCGCTCCCGGTGACTTCGTGATCCTCAACTGGCGCGCGGTGTGCGGCAAGTGCCGGGCCTGCCTGCGCGGCCGGCCCTGGTACTGCTTCGACACCCACAACGCCGAGCAGAAGATGACCCTCGCCTCGACCGGGCAGGAGCTCTCCCCGGCCCTGGGCATCGGCGCCTTCGCCGAGAAGACGCTGGTCGCCGCCGGACAGTGCACCAAGGTCGACCCGGCCGTCTCCGCACAGGTGGCAGGCCTGCTGGGCTGCGGGGTGATGGCCGGCATCGGCGCCGCGATCAACACCGGGAACGTCGGCCGCGGCGACACCGTCGCCGTCATCGGCTGCGGTGGCGTCGGTGACGCGGCGATCGCCGGTTCCCACCTGGCCGGGGCCGCGAAGGTCATCGCCGTGGACATCGACGACCGCAAGCTGGAGACCGCCCGGGGCATGGGCGCCACCCACACCGTCAACTCCCGCGAGAACGACCCCGTCGAGGCGATCCGCGAGCTGACCGGCGGTTTCGGCGCCGACGTCGTCATCGAGGCGGTCGGCCGCCCGGAGACGTACCGGCAGGCGTTCTACGCCCGCGACCTGGCCGGCACCGTCGTCCTGGTCGGCGTACCGACGCCCGAGATGAAGCTGGAACTGCCGCTGCTGGACGTCTTCGGGCGCGGCGGCTCGCTGAAGTCGTCCTGGTACGGCGACTGCCTGCCCTCCCGCGACTTCCCGATGCTCATCGACCTCCACCTCCAGGGCCGCCTGGACCTGGGCAAGTTCGTCACGGAGACCATCCAGCTGGACGAGGTCGAGAAGGCCTTCGAGCGGATGCACTCCGGTGACGTGCTGCGTTCGGTGGTGGTGCTGTGATGACCGCCCGCATCGAACGCCTCGTCACCTCCGGCCGGTTCAGCCTCGACGGCGGCACCTGGGACGTCGACAACAACGTGTGGCTCGTCGGCGACGACCACGAGGTGATCGTCATCGACGCCGCCCACGACGCCGACGCGATCGCCGAGGCCGTCGGCGACCGCCGGCTCACCGCCATCGTGTGCACCCACGCCCACAACGACCACGTGAACGCCGCGCCCGCCCTGGCCGAGCGCACCGGCGCCGTCATCTGGCTGCACCGCGACGACCTGCCGCTGTGGCGGCAGACCCATCCCGACCGGGACCCCGACGCCTGGCTGAGGGACGACCTCATCATCGAGGCCGCCGGAGCCGACCTGACCGTCCTGCACACCCCGGGGCACGCGCCCGGCGCGGTCTGCCTGTACGACCCGGGGCTCGGCGCCGTCTTCACCGGCGACACCCTCTTCCAGGGCGGACCCGGCGCCACCGGCCGTTCCTACTCCGACTTCCCGACCATCATCGACTCGATCCGCGACCGGCTGCTGGTCCTCCCGCCCGAGACGAAGGTCCACACGGGCCACGGCGAGGCGACCACCATCGGCGCCGAGGCCCCGCACCTGGACGAGTGGATCAAGCGAGGGCACTGACCCTCCGCACGAGACACACGTAAGCAACGACGGGTGAAGCGGACACACGTAGACGGGACGCACGTAAAGAGAACACGCGCCAAAAGCTGACAGAAGATGTCCGGCTTCCCGGGCACTCTCGATCACGACATCGCTCGTGCGGGACAAGGAACGGGAGCCGGACATGGCAGGGTCACTGACAGCCTCACTGGAGAAGCCGCTGGCGGACAGGGTCGCACTGGTCGCCGGGGCGACCCGGGGCGCCGGGCGCGGCATCGCCGTCGAACTGGGCGCGGCCGGCGCCACCGTCTACGTCACCGGCCGCAGCACCCGCGCCCGGCGCTCGGAGTACGACCGCCCCGAGACCATCGAGGACACCGCGGACCTGGTGACCGAGGCCGGCGGCCACGGCATCGCCGTACCCGCCGACCACCTCGACGCGGCACAGGTCGCCGCGCTCGTCGACCGCGTCGCCCGCGAACAGGCCCGCCTCGACGTTCTGGTCAACGACATCTGGGGCGGCGAGAACCTCTTCGAATGGGACAGCCCCGTCTGGGAGCACGACCTGGACAAGGGCCTCAGACTCCTGCGGCTCGCGGTCGAGACCCACGCCGTCACCAGTCACCACGCCCTGCCGCTGCTGCTGCGCCGCCCCGGCGGGCTGGTCGTCGAGGTCACCGACGGCACCGACGACTACAACCGCGACCACTACCGCAACTCGTTCTTCTACGACCTCGCCAAGACCTCCGTCCTGCGCATGGCCTTCGCCCTCGGCCACGAGCTGGGACCGCGCGGCGCCACGGCCGTCGCGCTGACCCCGGGCTGGCTCCGCTCGGAGATGATGCTCGACCACTTCGGCGTACGCGAGGACAACTGGCGCGACGCCCTCGACCGCGTCCCGCACTTCGCCATCTCCGAGACACCGCGCTACGCCGGCCGCGCCGTCACGGCCCTGGCCGCCGACCCTGACGTGACCCGCTTCAACGGCCGGTCCCTCTCCAGCGGCGGTCTCGCCCGGGAGTACGGCTTCACGGACCTCGACGGCAGCCGCCCGGACGCCTGGCGCTACATCGTCGAGGTCCAGGACGCGGACGGGCCGGCCGACGTCACCGGTTACCGCTGACGGGCGGCAGCGGCCCGCGTGTAAGGCCGTGAGCCGGGCCCCGACGGACACGGACACCCGTCGAGGAGCGCACCGGGCTGCCCGTCGTCGAGAACGACACCGCCGCCTTCGTGGAGGCCGAGACCTGGTTCGGGGCGGGACGTGGCCTGGACCGGTTCGTCGTCCTCACCATCGGCGCCGGCGTCGGGTACGGACTGGTGCTCGGCGGCAAGCGGGTGCCGTACTCGGGGGACGAGGACCGCGGTTTCGGCCGCCACTGGATTCTCGACCCGTACGGTCCGCTCCCCCCGACGGCCGGCGCGGCAGCGCCGTCTCGCTGCTGACCATTCCCAACATCCGCTATCAGGTCCGGGCCGCCACCGGCCGCGACCTGGGCTACGAGGAGATCCTCGCGTCCGCCGCCGCCGGGGAACCCATGCCCGCGCGGGTCGTGGAGGAGGCGGGAAGGGCCCTGGGCACCCTGGTGGCGCAGATCGCCAATCTCGTGATGCCGCAGAAGGTCCCGCTCGCGGGGGAGGGGGGTGGGACTCATGGACGTGGCCGGAAAAGTGGTGGAGAACACCATCCGCGACAACCGGCATCCGCGGGCCGCGCCGGTCGGGCTGAAGACCAGGGTGTCCGACTTCCACGACTGGGCGCGCGGTGCCGCGGTGTTGGCGATCCAGGTGCTGGTACTGGGAGGGGCGCAGGTGTGAAGGGGCGGGCCGTGTGCGCCAGAACACAAGTGGTGTGAACGAACTCGCTGGTAGGCCTTGACAGATGAGGAGTTCGACGTGATCAGCAACACGGTCCGGTATGTCCGGTTGGCTCGCCATTACTCACATCGTCTTCACGCCGGGCGCCGTATGCTTCACAGCATGTCCACCACTGTTGAACCCTCCTCCGAGCGATCGGCTGCCGAGGTCAACGAGGAGATCCGGGCCCTGTGGCTCCGGTCGGGCGGGACACTGAGCGTCGAGCAGCGCGCGGAGTACCAGCGGCTCGTCATGGAGTGGGCCACCGCGGCCCCCGAGTCCGTGAAGGCCGCCTGACCGGCGCCTGAAGGCTCCTCGGCGTATCGGAGCCCCGGCCCCGGACATCCCCACGGGATGGGTGCCCTTCTCGCACTGACCTCGGCGGTCTGCCACGGCGTCGTCATCACGCCACCTTCCTCGGCGAGGTCGGCGGACCCGTGCTCGCCTGCGTGGCCTTCCTCCTCGTGACCATGAGCACCGTCACACGTGTCGTGCTCTCCTCCTGTGCGGCGTAGCCCGTCCTCGGGGGACCGGACAGTCCGGGCGCCGTCGCGGTGGTGGTCACGGTGCTGCTGACGCCGGGCTGAGACCAGGTGGGTTCCGGCCAAGGCAGGGGCAGAGGCTCCCGGCGCCCCGGCCGCACCGGACTGTCGACTCAGCGCCATGTCGTCGAGTAGCGCCGTTGGTAGGCCCTGCGGTCCTGTTCGGCGCGGATCCACCGGGTGGCCACCAGAGCGACCAGGCTGCCGGCGACGACGAGCATGCCGGGGCCGACGTTGCGCCGGTCGGTGAGACGGGAGAGCAGGCTCGAGCCGCTGACGCCCGTCACGGGAGCCGCGGCCCCCGGTGCCGCGGTGCCCGGCGCGGACCCACTGTCCCTGTCCTCGCCCTCGCCCTCGTTCCTGTCCCCGCCTCCGGCGGCGGCCGGTGACGAGGGCGCGGCCCCCGGCCCCGTCCCCTCCGGCGCCGCGACGAGCAGCCGCACACCGAGCGACTCCATGGCCTCCGGCAGCGGCTGGAAGAACGTCGTACCCCCCTTGGCGCAGTCGCCGCTGCCGCCCGAGGTCAGGCCCAGGGCGATGCCCTCGGAGAACATCGGGCCCCCACTGTCCCCGGGTTCGGCGCACACGTCGGTCTGGACGAGACCGGTGACCGTGCCCTCCGGATAGTTCACGGTCGCGTCGAGCGCGGTCACCCGGCCGTCGCGCAGCCCGCTGGTGCTGCCGCTGCGGAACACCCGCTGCCCGACGGCCGGTTCACCGGCACCCGTGATCCGCACCCCCTTGCCGCCGCCGACCGCCACCACGTCGGCGCCGTCGCCTGCCCCGCCGTTCGCGTACGCCACCAGAGAGAAGTCGTCCCCGGGGAAGCTGACGGCGACCGTCCTGGCCACCTGCCGGTCGCCGTCGCCGCCTTCGCTGCCGCCGTCGCCGAACCAGACGGACCCCGTCGGCCCGCAGTGGCCGGCGGTGAGGATGAAGTCGCGCTGTCCGTCGGTCACGTTGAAGCCCGCAGAGCAGCGCCCCGCCGTGGACAGGATCGGCTCCGCTCCGTTCAGGCGGGTCGTGAACGTGCCCCGGGTGTGCTCCATGCGGACGAAGCCGCCGATGCGCTCCGCGACGCCCGCCAGCCGGGACCAGTCGGATCCGGAGACCGTGCTGTCACCGCGTACCACCACCTCGTTCGACGGGTAGTCGAGGGCCCACGCCGTACCGGGCACACGGGGCGCCGAACGCAGTGTCGACGTCGCGGACTTCAGCTCGGACATGCTGTGCCGCACGACCTGCGCCTCGGCACCGGCCCGGCGCACCTCCTCGGCCGTGCCCTCGTCGGTGACCGCGACGACCGGCTGCCCGTCGGAGCCGACCCAGTGGCCCGCCGTACGGGAGGTGCCCAGCCGTGTCACGAGACCGGCGCCGGTGCCGGACGGCGTCTGCGCCAACGTGTGCGGCACGGCCCCCACCTCCGGGGGCTCGCTCGCCACGGCCCGGGTGACCATCGTCGCCCCGAGCAGGAGTCCACCGACGGCCGCCAGCCGTGCCGTTCGCCGGACGATGCGTCGTCGTGCGTGCCTCATGCGTGCGCTCCCGAACCCGGACATGCGGCGTCGCCACCGCGGGGGCATCCGGACGTCGGGCACCCTCCTCCCGTACGCAGGCGGGCCCGCCACCGTTCACCGGGGCGGCGGCCCGGTCGGGCCACGGGGGCGGGGCTTCGCGGACGCCCGGCTCGTCGGAGGCGACGCGGCGCGCCGATGCCCCGTTCCCCGACCGCACCGCGGCCCTTATCTTGTGCCCCATGACCAGCATCCCCCAGGACCAGCCCCGTGAACCGAACCCCCTGCACGCGCTCACCCTGGACCAGCTGCGCCGCCGGACGAGTATGAAGTGGCGGACCTACCCCGCGGACGTGCTGCCGCTGTGGGTGGCCGAGATGGACGTGCCGCTCGCCGAGCCCGTCGTGCGCGCCGTCACCGACGCCATGGAACTCGGGGACACCGGCTACCCCGTCGGCACCGCCTACGCCGAGGCCCTGGCCGTGTTCGCCGGCAAACGGTGGGGCTGGGACGACCTCGCCGTGGAACGCACCGCGATCGTGCCCGACGTGATGCTGGGCGTGGTCGAGATGCTCAAACTGGTCACCGGGCCCGGCGACCCGGTGATCGTCAACCCGCCGGTGTACCCGCCGTTCTACCAGTTCGTCGGCCACATGGACCGGCGCGTCGTCGAAGCGCCGCTCGGCGCGGAGCTGCGGATCGATGTCGGGGCGCTGGAGGAGGCGTTCCGGCGGGCCGTCGCCGACGGTGGGCGGGCCGCCTACCTGCTGTGCAGCCCGCACAACCCCACCGGAACCGTACACACCGCCGAGGAGCTGGCCGCCGTCGCCGCCCTCGCGGAGCGGTACGGCGTCAGGGTCGTCACCGACGAGATCCACGCGCCGGTCGTCACGGCGGGCGCGCGGTTCGTGCCCTACCTGAGCGTGCCCGGCGCCGAGCGCGGCCTCTCGCTGATGTCGGCGTCCAAGGGCTGGAACCTGGCCGGCCTCAAGGCGGCGCTCGCCCTCGCCGGACCCGGCGCCGCAACCGACCTGGCGCGGCTGCCCGAGGAGGTCGGCCACGGACCCAGCCACGTCGGCGTCCTCGCCCACACCGCCGCCCTGCGCGACGGCACCGCCTGGCTGGACGCCGTGCTGGCAGGCCTCGACGAGAACCGGCGGCTGCTCAGCGACCTGCTGGCCGAGCACCTGCCGGGGGTCGTCCACCGTCCCGGGGAGGCGACCTACCTCGCCTGGCTCGACTGCCGAGCGCTGGGCCTCGGCGACGACCCGGCGGAGGTCTTCCTCAGCCGCGGCCGGGTGGCTCTCAGCTCCGGCGTCCCCTTCGGCAGCGGCGGGGCGGGGCACGTGCGTCTCAACCTGGCGACTTCGCCCGAGGTGCTCACCGAGGCGGTGCGGAGGATGACGGCGGCTCTGGAGTGAGGATGACGGCGGCTCCGATGTGCGGGTGACGGCGGCTTTGGCGTGGAGCGAGGGCGCGGCTCCGTCCGATCGCGGTGCGCGCGCTCCGTCCGATCGCGGTGCGCGCGCTCCGTCCGATCGCGGTGCGCGCGCTCCGTCCGATCGCGGTGCGCGCGCTCCGCCCGACCGCGGTGCGCGTGCCCCGGTCGGACGGGGCGAAGGCGGTAGTCGCTCAGCCGACTCGATCCCGACGGCAGGCCCTAAACTTCCGGACCATGGACGACTCGTCACTGGCCCGGCTCGGCGCCGGCAAGTACCTGCTGGTCACCACCTACCGGAAGAACGGCACTCCGGTCGCCACCCCTGTGTGGGTCATACGGGACGGAGACACGCTCGGCGTCTGGACGGCGGCCGACTCCTGGAAGGTCCGGCGCGTCCGCAACCGCGCAGACGTGCTGGTCGGCCCCTGCGACCTGCGTGGCAAGCCGACCGGCGAACAGGTCCCCGCGACCGCGGAGATCTGCGACCCGGCCACCACCGGCCGCTATCGCCGGCTGATCGCCCGCAAGTACGGCATCGTCGGCCGGCTCACCCTGCTCGGCAGCCGGCTGCGCAGGCGCCTGGACGGCACCGTGGGCATCCGGATCACGCTCACGTCCTGAACGGCCGCTTCGCCCATGGGCCGACGGAGCACACCTGGGAAAATCGACCGGCGTTCAGGTCCAGGCCCGGTACGGTTCGTCGACCAGCTGGAAGACCGGCTGGCCCCGTACCGGATCCTTGGCCGTGGACAGCCGTACCCGGTCCCCGCTGTGGATGCCGATGAGCGGGCCCATGACCCGGCCGCGCAGCACGAAGCCCTCGGCCATCTCGATCAGGGACACGTTGCGCGCGGCGGGGGTGTTGCGGTGCACCACCGTGGCGTGCCGCACCGTGCCCGTGCCTTCGCTGCGCTCCGTCCGCAGGTCGCTGCCGCGACAGACCGGGCACAGCACCCGGTGGTACATGGTCGTGCCGCACCAGGTGCAGCGCTGGAAGAAGACGGCCTCGGTGTCCGGGGCCTGAGAGGACCGGGGGGATTGGACGAACTGGGGGGACTTGGGGGCCTTGGGATCGAGCACGCCCGTCGCGGAGCCCGCCGCCTGCTGAGCGACGTTTCCTGAGTGGTGGTACACGCTGGTCAACTCCCTGCACTCGGGCCGGAATCCGCGTGCGCGGTCACCGGGCACGCGTGTGCGCGGCTCGCCGTGCCTCCGTGCACGCCCCACAGCGTATGGCACTCAGTGCCACGCGTAAAGGCACTCGGTACCCTCGGTTCGGCTCTCCGTGGAGGTGTGCCGGTGCTTCCGCGGGGGGAGCGGCCGGTCAGTCGCGGGCGAACGCGGTCTCGACCTCCCGTACGACCTGCCACAGGGGCGTTCCCCGCCGCGAGACCACGACCACCACGTCCTCGGGCCCTTCGGGCAGAGGCGGCACGGGAAGGCCGCCGAACGTCGACTGCGCGTACCCCAGCGCGTGGTCCACCGCGGCACCCACGTCGTCCTGCCCCTTTGAACGCAGCCAGGACCGCAGGGCGTTGTTGTGCGCGGCGACCACGGCGGCCGCGATCACATCGGCGCGCATGCTCCCGTCCCGCCTTCCGCCCAGGCGCCCGCGCAGGTACTGGGCGAGGGCGCGCTCGTAGCGCCACACCACCGAGAGCTCGTAGGCGCGCAGCCCCGGGACCTTCTTGGTGAGGTCGTAGCGCTGCACCGAGAAGGCCGGGTTCTCGGCGTACAGGCGCACCACGAGCCGAGCCGCGTCGCAGACCCGCCGCACCGGGTCGGCGTCCTCGGGGGAGGAGTCCAGGAAGGCCTTCATGTCGGCCAGGCACCGCTCGTGATCGGGGAAGACCACGTCCTCCTTGGAGGGGAAGTAACGGAAGAACGACCGCCGTCCGACACCGGCGAGCGCGACGATGTCGTCCACGGTCGTCTGTTCGTAGCCCCGCTCCAGGAACAGCCGGAAGGCCGCCGCGACCAGCGCCTCCCGCATCGGCGGCCGGGCACCCGCCGTGTCCGACCCGTCCCCGCGGCGGGGCGCCGCACTGCTGGAGCTCATGAAGGGGAACGTAGCAGTTCACCGGACGTTGGTGACACTCAGTGCAGTGATCAGAGGGAACTCAGTTCCCTTGAGGTCGAGGTGAAGCGGTCGCATACGATCACTTCCGGTCAGCACCGAGGAGTCCCGCATGGCATCCGCCCGCCCCCGCATCCTGTACGTCACCGACCTGGCCTACGAGGCCCGCGGTCGGCGCTACTGCGACGAGGACATCTTCCTCACCTCCCGGCTGCGCGAGGACTTCGATCTGGCCCTGTGTCATCCCGGCGACGCCGCCGCGCTGCTGGAAGCCTTCGACGCCGTCGTCGTCCGCAACAGCGGTCCCGTGCTGGGCCACCAGGCCGCCTACGACGCCTTTCGCCTGCGTGCGGCCGAGTGCGGTACCCGCGTCTACAACCAGCTCACCGGCCGGGCGGACATGGCCGGCAAGCAGTACCTCCTCGAACTGACCGAGGCGGGCTTTCCGGTCATCCCCACCATCGACCGGCCGGAGGACCTGCACCGGCTGCCCCGGGCCGACGAGTACGTCGTCAAGCCCAGGCTCGGCGCGGACTCGACAGGTCTTCGGTTCGTGCCCGCGGACCGCGTCCGGGAAGCAGTGGGCGGTGACGCCGGGGACGTCCTCGTCCAGCCTCGGGTCGACTTCGCCTATGAGGTCTCCTTCTACTTCGTCGACCAGTACTTCCAGTACGCCCTGTACGCGCCGGATCCCGACCGGCGCTGGCGGCTCGAGCCGTACGACGCCACCCCGCAGGACCTCGACTTCGCTCGGCGGTTCATCGAGTGGAACGACATCGTCCACGGCATCCAGCGCGTCGACGCCTGCCGGGCGCCCGGAGGTGAGCTGCTCCTGGTCGAGCTGGAGGACCTCAATCCCTACCTGTCGCTGGACGCCCTCGACGAGGCGGGCCGGGACTCCTTCGTCACCGCCCTGCGGACGGCCCTGTGGCGCCTGCTGACGGCGTGACCCCGCCCGCGGGCGTGCCTAGCATGGCCGGTATGGACGTGTTTCTCGACCGGCTCGACCCGGACATGTGCGTGGTGACGGCCGCGGCGGACGGGAAACGCGCGGGCTGTCTGGTGGGCTTTTCCTCACAGTGCTCCCTCGACCCCGTGCGGTTCGTCGTCTGGCTCTCCGAGGTCAACCGGACCTTCCGGGTGGCCCGGGCCGCCGACGTCCTGGCCGTCCATCTGCTCGCCCGCGACCGGCGCGGGACGGCCGAGGTCTTCGGCGGGCAGACCGGTGACCGGGTGGACAAGTTCCAGCGCGTCCGCTGGCGTGAGGGGTACGGCGGGGCGGTCGTACTGGAGGACGCCGAGGCGTGGTTCGTCGGCCGTGTCGTCGAACGGGCCGTCGGGGGCGATCACGTCGGTTTCGTCCTCGACCCGGTCGAATGGGGCGGGCGAGAGGCGTCCGGCGGACCGCTGCTGCGGCTCTCCGACGCCAGCACCATCCCGCCCGGCCATCCGGTGGACTGACCCCCGCGCGCACGGCGACAGGCCTCGGGCATCGGGACCCCCGGTCCCGGGCGGACGGTCAGGCCGGGCGCGGCGCCGGTCAGCAGCCCTGGGTCCCGCCCCGGTCAGCAGCCCTCAGCCCCGGTCAGCAGTGCCCGGCGCCCGTCAGCAGCGCCCCGCTCGACCAGTGCCTCGGTGACCGCCCGTACGCTGCGCGCGATGGTGCTGCAACTGCAGAACCTCCGCCGCGTAGAGCTTGATGGTGTGGTCGATGACCGATTCGGGCAGGCCGAGCCGGGGCAGATCCGCCCGGGAGGTCTGCAGTGCGGTGCGGGCCACCCGGATCTCGTGCTGTACCTGGATGTCCGCCTGGCGGGCGAGCAGCACGGGGTGGCGGATCAGCGCCTGGTAACCCGCGTAGCGGGCGGGCACCAGCTCGCGCAGCCACCTGACCGCCGAGCGCTCCCAGTCGTAGCTGTCGGGTGCCTTGACCCGGCAGGGCCAGTCCGGGCCGATGCGCGTGACCGCCGCCGGCTCCTGCCCGCTCCGGCGTATCGGGCATCGCCTGCGCGAGCGCCCTGCGGCGGTCCCGGTCGTCCCTGGACCGGAGCCGCCCCATCAGTCGCCCCACCCGTCGACGCCGCACCCCGGAGGCGATGATCATGCCCATGACGACGGGATGCTCGCGCAGGTGCGGACGCGCTCCGGCGTGGCCGGGTCGCGATCCGTTACTGCGCGATGCGCCGTTGTCCGGGGGAGAGGGAATCGGTGTCCGCGTCCGTGGGGGGATAGCACCGGCCGGTACGGGAACCCGCTGCCACGGAAGCGACAACCTCCAAAGAACAGGGCACCACAGCACCACGAAACACAGCACCACGAAACACAGCACCCATAGAACACAAGCACGGACGAGGAGTCCCCGTCATGACCGTCCCGGAAGAGAACCGGCCGAAGACCGACACCACCGACAACGTTCTCGAGCAGCGTGACGAGGACGCGTCCCGCCCGCCCGGTGCCACCGGTCGGACCATGCGCGAGGCCCTGGAGGAGGCGCACGTCCGCCCCGACGACTACGACGAGGAATGACCGCACGACAGCCGGTCGACCAGGTGAGTCGCGGTTGCGGTTTCTGACCCGGCGGCCGTGGATCACGGCCGGCTGACCGGCACCGCCCCCTCCGGCACCACGAGGTCGGCGCGGTCCCGGGTCGCGGCGACCAGGTCGGCGTTGCGCTGGTCGCTACCGAGTGCCCAGGCGACCGCGTCCTCGGGGGACTTGCCGAACCGCTCGTGCCGCGCCACCAGCCGGCGGATCCGCTCGGTCTGGGCCGGCTCGCAGAACCACACCTCGTCCAGCCGAGCGCGCACCCGCGCCCACGCGCCGGTCTCCAGCAGCAGGTAGTTGCCCTCCGTCACGACCAGCCGGGCCGAGGGCCGCACCGGCACGGCCCCGGCGATCGGCTGCTCCAGCTCCCGCTCGAAGCCGGGCGCGTACACGGTGTCGCCCTCCACGTCCTCGCCGTCCGCCTCCCCGCGCAGCCGGCGCAGCAGTGCCGCGTACCCGGCCGCGTCAAAGGTGTCGGGCGCGCCCTTGCGGTCCCGGCGGCCGAGCCGGTCCAGTTCGGCGTCGGCGAGGTGGAAGCCGTCCATGGGGACATGCGCGACCCACGGCTCCCCGGGGCCGTTCAGCTCCCGCACCAGATGCCCGGCGAGCGTCGACTTCCCGGCGCCGGGGCTCCCGGCGATGCCGAGGATCGCGCGCCGCCCGCCCCGCGGGAGAGAGCGGGCGCGGGTGAGGAGGTCGTCGAAAGTCAGCGGCACACCGCAGAGTGTGTCACCTGATCGGATCCGCCCCGGCGGGGAACTGTGTCGGGTATGACCACGCAGCTCGGACTTCCCGACGACATCCAGGCCTGTCTCTTCGACCTCGACGGGGTCGTCACCAGGACGGCGGTAGTACACGCCGCCGCCTGGAAGGAGACGTTCGACGCCTTCCTGCGCGAGCGGGACGGCGCGGACTTCCGCCCCTTCACCGACTCCGACTACGACGAGTACGTCGACGGCCGCCCCCGCGCCGACGGCGTCCGCTCCTTCCTCGCCTCCCGCGGCGTCGAACTGCCGGATGGAGACCCGGACGACCCGCCGGACGCGCGGACCGTCAACGGCGTCGGCAACCGCAAGAACGAACTGCTCCTGAAGAAGATCCGCACCGACGGCGTGGAGCCGTACGAGGGCACGCTGCGCTATATCGACGCGGTCCGCACCGCGGGCCTCGCCACCGCCATCGTCTCCTCCAGCGCCAACACGCGGGACGTGCTGCGCTCCATCGACGCCGAGGGCCTGTTCGACGTACGGATCGACGGAGTGGTGGCCCGGGAACGGAAACTGCCGGGCAAACCACGGCCCGACACCTTCCTGGCCGCCGCCCGCGACCTCGGTGTCGAGCCGTCCCGCGCCGCCGTCTTCGAGGACGCGCTGGCCGGCATGGACGCGGGACGCTCCGGGCACTTCGGTTACGTCGTCGGCGTCGACCGCGTCGGCCAGACCGACGCCCTCTACGCCCACGGGGCCGACCGCGTCGTCAAGGACCTCGCCGAACTGGGAGGCCGGGCGTGATCACCAACCGGACGTACGCCGTCGAACCCTGGTCCGTGCGCGAGACGGCCCTCAACCTCGGCCTCCTCGCCCAGAGCGAGTCCGTCTTCGCCCTCTCCAACGGGCACATCGGCTGGCGCGGCAACCTCGACGAGGGCGAACCGCACGGCCTGCCCGGCAGCTACCTCAACGGGGTCCACGAACTCCACCCGCTGCCGTACGCCGAAGCGGGCTACGGCTACCCCGAGTCCGGCCAGACCGTCATCAACGTCACCAACGGCAAGCTGCTGCGGCTGCTCGTCGACGACGAGCCCTTCGACCTGCGCTACGGGCGGCTCACCCAGCACGAACGCACCCTGGACCTGCGGCGCGGCGTACTGGAGCGGACCTGCGAGTGGACCTCCCCGGCGGGGACGACCGTCCGGGTGCGCTCCACCCGGCTGGTCTCCCTCACCCAGCGGGCCATCGCCGCCGTGGAGTACGAGGTGGAGCCCGTCGACAGCCGGACCCGGGTGGTCATCCAGTCGGAGCTCGTCACCAACGAGAGCCTGCCCGAACCCGACGGCGACCCCCGTACGGCCAAGGCGCTGCGGTCGCCGCTGGAGCCCGAGGAGGACCTGGCCATCGGGTCCCGGCTGCGGCTGGTCCACCGGACGCGACGCAGTGGGCTCAGGGTCGCCGTGGCCGCCGACCACGTCGTCGACACCTCCGGAGAGATCACCACCAGCAGCGAGAGCAACACGGACGTGGCCCGCCTGACCATCACCTCCGTGCTGGAGCCGGGACAGCGGCTGCGGGTGCAGAAGACGGTCGCCCACGGCTGGTCGGGCGCCCGCTCCCGGCCCGCGATGAGCGACCAGGTCGAGGCGGCACTCGCCGCCGCCGCGCACGGCGGCTGGGACGGCCTGGTGGCGGAGCAGCGTGCCTACCTCGACGACTTCTGGGCCCGGGCGGACGTCGAGGTGCACGGCGACGAGGAGATCCAGCAGGCCGTCCGCTTCGCTCTCTTCCACGTCCTGCAGGCCGGGGCGCGTGCCGAACAGCGGGCGATCCCGGCCAAGGGACTGACCGGCTCCGGCTACGACGGCCACGCGTTCTGGGACACCGAGATGTTCGTGCTGCCCGTGCTGACCTACACCGAGCCCAAGGCCGTCGCCGAGGCGCTGCGCTGGCGCCGGGACACCCTGCCCGCCGCCCGGGACCGTGCCACCCAGCTCGGGCTGCGCGGCGCCGCGTTCCCGTGGCGGACCATCGACGGCTCCGAGGGGTCCGCGTACTGGCCGGCCGGCACGGCCGCCTTCCACGTGGCCGCCGACATCGCGCACGCCGCGGTGCGGTACACCGCGGCGACCGGCGACACCGACTTCGAACGAGACACCGCCCTGGAACTCCTGGTGGAGACGGCCCGCCTGTGGCGCTCGCTGGGCCACCACGACCACCACGGCGTCTTCCACATCGACGGCGTCACCGGCCCGGACGAGTACAGCGCCATCGCCTACGACAACACCTACACCAACCTCATGGCGCGGTCGAACCTGCTCGCCGCGGCCGACGTGTGCGAACGCCACCCGGACGAGGCGGCCCGCCTCGGCGTCGACGACGAGGAGAGCGCCGCCTGGCGGGACGCCGCCGAGTCCGTGCACATCCCGTACAACGACGAGATCGGCGTCCACGAACAGCACTCGGGCTTCACCCGCCACCAACGCTGGGACTTCGCCCGCACCGCCGCCGACCAGTACCCGCTGATGCTGCACTTCCCCTACTTCGACCTCTACCGCAAGCAGGTGATCAAGCAGTCCGACCTGGTACTGGCGATGTACACCTGCGGCAGCTGGTTCGACGCCCACTGCGACGAGGACCAGATCGCCCGCAACTTCGCCTACTACGAGCCGCTGACCGTACGGGACTCCTCCCTGTCCGCGTGCTGCCAGGCCGTCGTAGCCGCCCAGACCGGGCATCTGCGCCTGGCCTACGACTACGCCGCCGAGGCCGCCCTGATGGACCTGGCGGACCTGGAGCACAACACCCGCGACGGCCTGCACATCGCCTCGCTCGCCGGTACGTGGATGGCGCTGGTCGCCGGGTTCGGCGGCACCCGCCGGGACGGCGACAACCTCCGGTTCGCGCCACGCCTGCCCGAGAAGTTCAGCCGCCTCGCCTTCCGGCTCCAGTTCCGCGGCCGGTGCCTGCGCGTGGAGATCGGCGCCGACAGCGCGACGTACACGCTGCTGAGCGGCTCCCCCCTGACGATCCACCACCACGGGAGCGCGCTGACCGTGAACGGGGACGGCCCCGTCACCCGCGCCGTGCCCGCACCCGAACGGCGCCCCACCCCCGAACAGCCCCCGCACCGCCGCCCCAACGTCCGCTGACCCGCCGGACACGGGTGAGAACGGGGCTGGAACGAGGCGGCTCGAGTGGCCGAGTTCCATCCTGCGTATCCGTGGCAGGCGAGTTAGTTTGACCTTGGTTTCCCGGTTTTCGGGCTCCCGCCACCGGCGGCAGGAGGTGAGACGAGCGGCCCCGCGACGAGCGGGGGTGAGGGGTGCACGATGGCCGACGGCAGGAACGCCATGCTGGCCGGCAGACGGCGGGCCGAGGCGGCGTCGTCGTCCGGCACCCCCCGGCGCCTCGGCGGCGACGCCCTGCTCGCGGCGGTGGCCGCCGTCTTCACCGTGGTCCAACTGGCATTCGTCCACCCGTGGATGGGGCTCGGCTGGGACGAGATCGTCTACACCAGCCAGGTCACCACCCACCACCCCGCCGCCTTCTTCAGCGCACCGCGCTCCCGCGGTGTCTCGCTGCTGGTGGCGCCTGTCGCGTCCTGGTCGTCCTCCACCGAACTGCTGCGCGTCTACCTCGCCGTACTGTCCGGCGTCGGGCTGTACCTCGCTCTGCGGGCCTGGAAGGGCCTGTTCCCGGCCCGCGTCCTGGCCACGGCCGGCGCGTTCTTCGCCACCCTGTGGGTGACCCTCTTCTACGGTCCGCAGGCCATGCCCAACTACTGGGTCGGGATCGGCGCCCTGATCTGCGTGGGCTGCTTCCTGCGCGTCTGGCAGGGGCCGGCCGGCCGGGCCGCGCTGTGGGGCGTGGTGGCCGGGGCCGCACTGATGACGTGGATGCGGCCCACCGACGCCGTGTGGGTGACCGTCCCCCTGCTGGTCCTCGTCCTCGTCCGCCGCCACTGGCTCCTGCTGCTCGCCCTCGCGGGCGGTATGGCGGCCGGGGGAGTGGAGTGGGTGATCGAGGCGTACGGCTGGTACGGCGGTCTCGGGGAGCGGATCTCGAGGGCCTCCGAGATCCAGGGCGGCCTCGGCTGGAACGTCGCCGTCGACGACCAGATGCGCAGCCTCGGCGGACGGGGCCTGTGCCGCCCGTGCACCGGATCCATGCCACACCCGGTGGTCACCGCGTGGTGGATCGCCCTCCCGGCCGTCGCCGTCCTCGGGGTCGTCGTCGCGGCCCGGGCCCGGCGTACCGCCCGTACACTGATCCCGTTCGCGTGCGCCGTGACGGCGGCGCTGCCGTACCTGTTCATGATCGGGTACGCGGCTCCGCGCTTCCTGCAGCCCGCCTACGCCCTGCTCGCCATCCCGGTCGCCGACGCGCTGTGGCACCTGGCCAGGACGGAGCGCGCCCGGTGGCGCCCGGTGGCCGCGTCCCTCGTCGCGCTCGCGCTGACCGGGCATCTGGCGGTGCAGCTCGCCGTGCTCGAGGGCACCGTGGACCGCAACGTCGCAAGCCGTGAGGACTGGGCCCACGTCGCCGACGAACTGCACCGGCTCGGCGTCAGCCCGCCCTGCCTGGTCACCGGGCACGAGTCCATCCCGATCGGTTACTACACCGGCTGCTCCTCCGGCTCCACCAGCGGCAACAACGAGAACACCACCGCCGCCGAGATCATGGAGACCGCCCGCCGCATCCCGGTCGCCGCCGTCACCGGTCCGGGCGGGAAGCCGTCCGGCTACGCCCGCGACTGGACCCCGCACCGCATCACCGACCTGACCGTCCGCGTCGCACCGCGGGGATGAGGCTCCCGGGCCGGGAACCGGTTAGAGATCGCGTATCGGGAAACGCGAACCGGGCACCCGGACCACCGAGCCGACACAGCGCGAGAGGGAGGCAGCGATGGGCACGGACCCGATGGCCGACGACGCCTACCAGCCCACCGGAACCAACGAGGAGCAGGAGGACGCCGCGCCCCTCGACCTCCAGGACGCCGTCGACGAGCGGACCTACGACGACACGCTCGACGAGGGCTACTCCCCGCCGGAGAAGCCCCTCGGCGTGAACAAGCACGGCACCACCGCCGCCGAGCAGCACGACGGCGAGAGTCTCGACGAACGGCTGTCCCAGGAGACGCCCGACGTGTCCGCACCGGACGGGGACGGAGTGGGCGACAAGCCCGGAGGCGAGGGCGAGCCGGTCGATCCCGAGGCGGGCACCGACCGCTCCGGCCGGCTGGTAGCCCCCGACGAGGGCGTACGGACCGACACGACCAAGGAGACCGTCGCCGAGGACGTCGGCATCGACGGCGGAGCGGCGGGCGCCGAGGAGGCCGCCATGCACGTCGTCGAGGACGAGACGGCGCTGCCGGACCGGGAGACCGGCCAGTAGGGTCAGGGCCGGACCGGCCAGTGGGGTCCCGGCCGGACGGGCAAGTGGGGTCCCGGCCGGACGGGCAAGTGGGGTCCCGGCCGAGCGTGCTCACGCGTCACGTGGCCCGGGGCCGGTGCTCAGAGCACCGGCCCCGGGCCACGTGACGTCCGGGCCGCCCAGGTCAGGGCAGCAGCTTGTCGAGGGCGGCGGGGCCCTCCTCGTCCAGCTTGCGCCTGGCCCATTCGAGGTTCTTCGGGGTGACGTCCCGGCCGGCCGCGAGGACCAGGTCCTCCGGGGACACATGGGTGCCGTTGCGGGTGTGGAGCAGTTTGTCCGGAGTGGCGCGGTCGTCGCCCGCGCGGGCTTCGGACGGCCGGGAGGCATCGGGCTGTGACGTCGACATGATCAGTGCTCCTCGGATCCGGATCGCTGCTTCGGTGCCGTGCTGTTGTCGGTCCCGAATATCCCGATAACACCATTCAATGCGGAAGCCGCCCGCGCATCCGGAGGCCGACGCGTTCCGGGTCGCCCCCGCCACCCGCCGCGCCCCTTCTAGAACGCGGTGAGCGTCAGCCGGAACCCGGTGGGCGCCGTGTCCTGGATGTAGGAGGCGAAGTCCGCCACGTCGTCGAAGGCGAAACCGTACGCCCTGCCGTCCTCGGTGGCCGCGTGTACCGCCTTGGAGTAGTGGTTGGTCAGCGCGGTCCCGTAGAACGCCGAGGGATCGGTCGTCGGCTGGGCGGCCGAGGAGAGCAGCGTGGAGCGGTTGAACCCGGCTCCGAGGACAGCGGCGACGGGGCCGGTCGTGCCGTCGTTGGGGGCGGCGAGGGCGCCGTCGCAGAACAGTACGTCCCGGGTGGACGGCTTGGCGAAGGACACCTGGGCGGGCCCGTCGAAGGCCAGCCGGCCACCGCGCACCCGGCCGGTGAAGGTCCCGGCGTTGGTGGTGACCCTCAGGTCCTTCCCGGTGTAGGTGCTCCAGACCTCGTCGATGTACGGGGCGAGGTAGTCCTCGGGGAACAGGCCGGCGTCCAGGCCGTGCCCCGGGGCGATGATCCGGGTGTCGTCCACGACCAGGGGTGCGAACTCCTCGGTCCGACGCAGCGCGTCGAAGGCGGCAGCCCGTCCGCCGGTGCGCACGGTGCCCGTGGTCTGGTCCTTGGCGCCGGTCAGCCGGATGGCGAGTGGCACGCTGAACATGTCGACCATGGTGGTGTTGCAGAACATCCCGGCCGAGTTGTACGTGAACTCGGCGCAGTCGTGCAGCACCCCGTAGTTGGGGTCGGACTCGACCCAGCCCGCCGGGTACTGGAGCGCCGCGTCGCCGGCGCCGTCCGAGACCACCTTGAACTTCAGTTCAGCGCCGAGCGACACGTAGATCCGGCCGGAGAGGTGGGGCAGGTCGAGCCTGGTCCCGCCGCTGTCGGCGAGGTTGATCGCGTAGTCGGTGTAGCCGTCGGCGCCGTTGTCCGACAGGGCCACGGGTGCGACGGCACCGTCGGGGGTGACACGCACCTGCCGGCCGTCCTGGTTGCCGACGATGTAGACGTGGACGTCGGCGTTGCCGAAGGTGCCGGTGCCGTTGACGATCGTCAGCGGCAGGGTGCCCGCGGCCTTGGCCCCGGGGGCGGCCGGGGCGCCGTCCGAGCCGACGCCCGCGAGGGCGTGCGGTGCGACGACGGCGGCGACGGGTGCGGCCACGGCCGCTCCGCCGAGGGCAGCGAGCAGCTTGCGGCGGCCGAGTGGGCGCTGGTGGCGAGGAGTCATGTGGGGGGTCTCCAGGGTGATCGGGGCATGACAGTGAGAGGGCGGTGTTTGAGAGTGCCAGTGTTTGAGAGCGCTCTCACGATGTGGGCCGATGGTACGCAGAACGGATGGCCCGGCCAACCCTGCCCATGAGCCTCCCAACTCGTTGCCGCAGATGGGACTTGGGGTGTCCGGCGTCGCGCGGGGAAGGCTTAACCGCTGTTTAAGGCCCGTTTAACCCAGGCCCGTTCAACCAGGCCGCCCGAATCCGGGACCATGGTCCAGGGGGTCGTCCAGCGCGATAGCCCAGGGGGCGTCCGGGGCGGTAGTCCAGTGCGGTGATCCCCGCCGACAGTCCGTGCCGGAAAACCGGTGGCCGGACCCACGCGGCACTCTGTACCGTGTGGCCAACGCCCTGAGACCGACGGAAGGAGGCAGAGCCGTGCAGTTCACCTCACTCCCGCGCTCCCTCCCCGTTGCCCCGGCGTACCTCGACCGACCGGGAGCGCACCACGCATGACGCATCCCGGAGGAATCCGTGACCGATCTGGTCATCCGCGCGCTCGACGCGAGCGACGCCCATCTCTTCGACACCCTGCCCGACCCGCTGGGAGCCCGTGAGGGCCACCGGCTGACCCGCCACCGCCCCGACTGGCAACGGGTCGCCCTGCGCGACGGAACCGTCGTCGCCCGCGGCGCCTGGTGGGGCGGCCTCGACGACACCGAACCGGTCAACGTGAACTGGTTCGACGTCGCCGAGGGCGAGGAGGAGGCCGGAGCGGAACTCCTGCGCACCGCCCCCTGGCAGGTCGAACTCGAACTGAACCCGCCCGGCACCTGGCGGGAGGACCCCGCCCTGCGCGCCGCCACCGAGGCCCGCTTCACCGCGGCACGGGCCGCCGGCTACGACCTCCTGGTCGAACGCTTCCTGTACCGCTGGACGCCGGAGTGCGGCCTCCCCGAGCGGCCCGGCCGTCTGGACTTCCGTCCGGAGCCCGACGAGGCGGTGTTCTTCGACGCGCTGCGCCGCATCCACTCCGTCACCCTCGACGCCCATGCGCTGATGGACATCGAGGAGGGCGGGCTCGACCAGGCCGCACAGGCGGAGCTCGACTTCTTCCACTGGTGCCCGTCGCCGCGGGAGTGGTGGCAGGTGGCGTACACCCCGCGGGGCGAGCTCGCGGGCATCCACATCCCGGCGCACAACCCGTCCGGTCCGTGCGTCGGCTTCATCGGCGTCCTGCCGGAACACCGCGGACACGGGTACGCCTACGACCTCCTGGCCGAGTGCACCCACTTCCTGGTCGAGCGGGGCGCGGAGTTCGTCTCCGCCGCGACGGACCGGGGGAACCACCCCATGGCCGCCAACTTCGCCAAGGCCGGCTACCCGGTCGTGCGGGAACGAATCAACTTCCGCCCCGTATCGGCCGGTAGCCGGTAGCCGGTAGCCGGTAGCCGAGGCCCGAGGCCCGAGGCCCGAGGCCCGGGGCCCGGGACGCACCGGGCCGGGAGTTCTCCGGCCCGGTGTCGGTACCGGGTGACATGCTGTCCCGCACGGTGATCGGCGGTGCGGGCGGCGGAGGCGATGTGGGGTTCGAGGGCGAGACCTGGTACGTGCGCGCGGCGCCGGACGCGGGGGAGGGGGTGGAGGAGGCGGAGGCCGGTGCCGAGGTCGGGGAGATCCTGATCGACGAGGCCGACTTCCCCTGGCTGTCGGGCCGGTTCCGGGCCGGCCCGGCGTTCGACGCCGTCCAGGACCTCTTCGCCCGCGAGCTCGCCCTGGTCGAGCGGGACGACGAGGGGCACTGGGAGGAGTGGGAGACCGTCTACGCGGAGATCGAACGGCGCGTGCGACTGGTCTCTCCCGACGGTCCGGTCGCCGAGTTCCTGCTGCACATCGAGGGCGAGCGGGCCTGGTTCCGGTGGAGCGACGAGCCGTTCCAGCGGGAGCGGACCGGCGACTGACCATGCTCGCTACCGGCGGTTCAGCAGGGCCTCGGCCGCGGCGAGGACCTCGGTCACCCGCAGGCCGAACGCGGCGTCGCAGGCGTGCGGACGACCGCCCCCGGCGGAGGCGAGGAGCGCGCCCACGGCCCGCAGCAGAGCGGGCACCGGCCCCTCAGCGGTCTCCGGGAGGAGCGTCACACCGGCCCGGCCGCGCAGCTCCACGGTCGCACCCGCCGCGGCGGGTGGCGCCGTCAGGCTGAGCGTGAGAGTGCTGGAGGCACCGCCGGTGTGGTCGAGGACCAGATGCACGGTGTCCCCGGGGCCCGGCGCCGCCGCCACCACCCGCCGGGCGTCACCGAGGACCGGCAGCAGCACGGACAGGGCGTGCGGCCCTACGTCCCACAGGGCGCCCTTCTCCCGCCGCCACGGCGAGTGGGCGAACGGGCTGTCGCCGGTGAACACAGCGCCGAGCCACTGCGCCCGCGCCGTGAACCAGTCGTCCACGGCGGCCTGTTGAGTGATCCACGCCTCGGTCTCGGGCTGGAACCGCGCGGTGAAGAAGACGACAGAGGCGACGCCCGCCGCCCGCACCGCCTCGACCACCGCCCGCCCCTGCGGCACCGTCGCCGCCAGCGGCTTGTCGAGCAGCAGATGGCACCCGGCCCGCGCCGCGCGTACCGCCAACTCGGCCTGCACGGCCGGAGGCAGCGCGACCGCGACGGCCTCCACGTCCGCCAGCAGGGCGTCGACGTCGTCGTAGGCACGCGTGCCGTGCCGCTCCGCCAGCTCCTTGGCGGCGTCCGGGCGGCGCCCCCACACCCCCACGAAGTCCAGGCCGTCGTGCCGGCGCAGGGCGGGGGCGTGCGTCATGTCCGCCCAGGGACCGGTGCCGAGCAGTCCGATACGCATGCCGTCGCCTCTCCACGGTGCGGGACCCGATGCGGGGCCGCCGACGTTCCTCCATGACGACCGGCGTACGACAGCCCGGCCGGTGCCGAGCGTGTCACACCGACCGGGTCCCCGGGCAAGCCCCCGGGCCACCCGGGACGCGGCGCCATCACAAGCCCCGCCCGGCCCCCTCGGTCCGGCCCCTTTCCTCCGGCCCCGTTACCTTTCTCGTGGCCCCGCAATGGGGCGCCTGGCCCCCGGGTCCGG
>NZ_BAABCQ010000054.1:0-41910 GCF_039539045.1 Streptomyces marokkonensis | reverse complement strand
GGTCGCAGGTTCAAATCCTGTCGTCCCGACTGGAGACAGTCGCGGATCGAGGGGCGGTTCCGGAGAAATCCGGGACCGCCCCTCGATCAGTTGGTCACGGAAACCGGGTGGACCGGGGTCCGGTCCGGTGGCGTCGAGGACGCTGCGGCGTGCCTGGACGCTCAGGCGTGATGCCCGATATATCACTGTCGGGTGCCTTGTCCTCCCGCCCTCCCCGTGCCACCCGCGCACGGACCCGCATGACCGCACTCGTCCTCTGCCACTTCGCGCTCGCGCTGTTCGCCGCGCCGCTGGTGAGGCGGTGGGGCACTCGCGCCTTCCTCGTGCTGGCCCTGCCGCCCGCGGTGGCGACCGTCTGGGCGGCCACCCGGTGGAGCACGACGGCCGCGGGCGGCGCCGACACCGCCGAATGGGCCTGGCTGCCCGCCTACCACGTGGACTGGGCGCTGCGGCTGGACGCCCTCGCCGAACTCATGGTGCTGCTCGCCGGGGGAGTGGGCACCGTCGTCCTGGTCTACTGCGCCTCCTACTTCGACGACCGGTCGCGCCAGCTGGGCAGGTTCGCCGGGAACCTCCTCGCCTTCGCCGGGGCGATGCTCGGTCTGGTCCTCGCCGACGACCTGATCCTGCTCTACATCTTCTGGGAACTGACGACCGTCTTCTCCTACCTGCTGATCGGCCAGACCAGCGACCACAAACGCAACCGGCGCAGCGCCCTGCAAGCCCTGACGGTCACCACGCTCGGCGGACTGACCATGCTCGTCGGTTTCCTCGTCCTGGGTCACCAGTCGGGCACCTACCGGATCTCGGCCATCCTCGCCGACCCCCCGCCCGCGTCGGCGGCGCTGTCCACGGCGATCGTCCTGATCCTCGTCGGAGCCCTCTCCAAGTCCGCGATCTGGCCGTTCAGCCTGTGGCTGCCCAACGCCATGGCCGCCCCCACCCCGGTCAGCGCCTACCTGCACGCCGCCGCGATGGTCAAGGCCGGCGTCTACCTCATCGCCCGGCTCGCCCCCGCCTTCGCGGAGGTCACACCCTGGCGGCCGCTCCTGCTCGTCCTCGGCTCCGCGACGATGCTGCTGGGCGGCTGGCGGGCGCTGCGCCTGCACGACCTCAAACTGGTCCTCGCCCACGGCACCATCAGCCAGCTCGGCTTCCTCACCGTCCTCACCGGCGCGGGCCGCCACGACACCGGCCTCGCCGCCACCGCCATGATCCTGGGCCACGCCCTCTTCAAGGCCCCGCTCTTCCTGGTCACCGGGATCATCGACCACGCCACCGGCACCCGTGACCTGCGCAGACTCTCCGGGCTCGGGCGCCGGCTGCCCGCCGTGTGCGCCGTCGCCGTCGTCGCCGGACTGTCCATGGCCGCCGTACCGCCGCTGCTCGGCTTCACCGCCAAGGAGGCCGCCTTCCAGTCCCTCCTGGAGGGGGCCTCCGCCGACCGCTGGGCGCTCGCCGCGACCGTCGTCGGCTCGGCCCTGACCACCGCCTACACGCTGCGCTACCTGTGGGGCGCCTTCGCCCGCAAGCCCGGCGTCCCCGACACCGACGCGCACGCCGTCCCGCCGGCCTTCCTCGCGCCGCCCGCCGTGCTGGCCCTGGCCTGCCTGGTACTCGGGCCCGGCGTGTCCTGGCTCCAGGGTCTCCTCGGCACCTACGCCGGGCAGTTCCCCGTACCCGCCCACCCGTACCACCTGGCGCTGTGGCACGGGGCGGGCCTCGCGCTCGTTCTGTCCGGCGCGGCCTGGGCGGGCGGGGTCCTGCTGTTCCTCGCCGCGAGCCCCGTGGCGCGGGCCGGACACACCCTCGCCTGGCGCTCCGCGGACCGGAACTTCGGACGGTTCCTGCTCGCCCTGGAACGCACCGCCCTGCAGTGCACCGGATTCGTGCAGCGCGGCTCGCTGTCGGTGTACCTGGTGACGACCATGAGCGTGGTCCTCGCCGGGCAGATCGCCGTCCTCGTCGCGGACGAACCCTGGACCTCGGTCCCCGCGCCGCGGCTGTGGGACCATCCGGCCCAGGCCGGCGTCGCGCTGCTGACCTGTGCCGCCGCGCTGCTGTGCCTGGGTGTGCGTCGCCGAATGAAGGCCGTCGTACTCGCCGGCCTCACCGGGTACGGCACCGCGCTGCTCTTCGTCGCGCAGGGCGCCCCAGACCTCGCCCTGACCCAGTTCTGCGTGGAGACCGTCTCGATGATCGTCTTCGTGCTGGTGCTGCGCCGGATGCCGGTGTACTTCGAGGAGAACTACAGCTGGTGGCGACGCGTCCTGCGGATGCCGGTGGCGCTCGCGGGCGGCGCCGCCGTCGCCGTCGTCGTCTGGATCATGGCGGGACACCGCCGGGCCGACAGCGCCGGGGCCGCGATGGTGGAGGAGACCGCGCACCACGGCCTGAAGGACGTCGTCGCGACGATCCTCGTCGACCTGCGGGCCTGGGACACGATGGGGGAGTCCGCGGTGCTCGCCGCCGCCGCGATCGGCGTCACCAGCCTCATCTACCTGCACCGCCGCACCGACGCCGCCGAGCAGCCCGTACTGCCGCTGCCCGGGGACCACCCGCACGCCGGCCTGCGCACCGCCTGGCGGGCGAGCCCGTACGAATCGGCGGGCCTGCCCAGCGGCGACGAGGGGGCGCCGGAACGGAACTGGCTCGCGGCCAGTTCCACCCTCGCCCCCGAGCGCCGCTCCCTCGTCCTGGAAGTGGTCGCGCGCCTCATCTTCCACCCCATCCTCGTCCTCTCCGTCTATTTGCTGATGTGCGCGGAGAACCTGCCGGGCGGCGGCTTCGTCGCGGGCCTGACCGCCGGCGTCGCCTTCATCGCCCGCTATCTCGCGGGCGGGCGGCACGAACTCGCCGACGCCGTGCCCGCCAAGCCGGGCCTGTTCACCGGCCTCGGCCTGTTCCTGTCCACCGGGGTCGCGCTGGGCGGCCTCGCCGAGGGCACCGTGCTGCACGGCTGGACCTGGCACGGCCACCTGCCCGTCTGGGGCGACGCCCACCTGTCCACCGCCGTCCTCTTCGACTGCGGCGTCTACCTCCTCGTGCTCGGCGTGGTCCTGGACATCGTGCGGGCCCTCGGCGCCCGCATCGACCGGCAGATCGAACGGGCCGCCGCCCAGGGCGCCGCACGCTCGGAGGCGGGCCCAGCATGACCGTGAGCCTCGCCCTCCTGGTCGCCGCCGCCGTCCTCGCCGCCGTCGGAGCCACCCTGCTGCTGACCCGGTCCCTGACCCGGATCCTGCTCGGCGCGGTCGTCCTCGGCAACGGCGTCAACCTGCTGGTCCTCACCTCGACGGGCAGCGCGGGCGCCGCGCCGCTGCTCTACCCGCACGTCATCCGCAACCGGGTCACCGACCCGCTGCCCCAGGCCATCGCCCTCACCGCGATCGTCATCACCCTCGCCACCACCGCGTTCCTGCTCGCCATGGCCTACCGCAGCCACCAGGTCACCGGCTCCGACGAGATCAGCGACGACACCGAGGACCGGCTGGTCGCCCTGCGCGCCGAGTTCCTCGACCGGCGCGGCGAACTACGGGACCGCTACCGGGAGCTGCGCGCCGAGCAGGGCACCAGCCCCGAGCAGCGCGCCCGCTACCGCGCCGCACGCAGACGGCTGCGCCGGCGGGTCCGCGAGGAACGCGCCTACCAGGCCCGCGCCAACGACGTCTCCGGGAACATCTGGAACGACATCCTCGGCGCCGACCCCGAGGACTACCGGGAGGGACGGGAGCTGGGCTCCACCGACGCGGCCGGCCGGCCCGGGCCGGCACCGGCCCGGGTTGCCGGGCCCTCCAACGACCCCGAGGAGACCGGCCGCGAACCCGACTCCCACCCCGGCGAGGACTCCGGCCACCCGCCGCCCGACCAGCCCGACGACCCCGAGGGCGCCGGCACCGAAGGAACCAGGTGAACGCGCTCGTCCCCCTCCCCGTCCTGCTGCCCCTGTGCGTCACGGGCCTGAAACTGGCCATCGGCCCCCGGCTCCAGCGGTTCCAGCGCTTCATCAGCCTCGCCGTCCTCGGCGCGGTCCTGGTGCTCTCCGTACTCCTCATGGTGGCCGCCGACCGCCACGGCCCGCTCAGCGTGCACCTCGGCGACTTCGCGCCGCCGGTCGGCATCACCCTCGTCGCCGACCGGCTGGCGGGCCTGATGCTCACCGTGTCCAGCGCCGTCACTCTGCTCGTCCACCTGTACTCGCTGGGCCAGGGCATGGCGGACCGCGACGACCAGGCGCCGGTCGGCGTCTTCCACCCCGCCTACCTCATCCTCGTGGCGGGCGTCTCCTGCACCTTCCTGGCCGGAGACCTCGTCAACCTCTACGTCGGCTTCGAGATCATGCTTGTCGCCAGCTTCGTCCTGCTCACCATCGGCGGCACCGCGACCCGCATCCGGGCCGGGTCGACGTACGTGATCATCTCGTTGTTCTCCTCGGTGCTCTTCCTCGTCGCCATCGCCATGACCTACTCGGTCGCGGGGACCGTCAACTTCGCCCAGCTCGCGGTGCGACTGCAGGAGATCCCGCTCGGGGTGCGCACCCTGCTGGAGGCCATGCTGCTGACGGTCTTCGCGATCAAGGCGGCGGTGTTCCCGCTCGCGGCCTGGCTGCCCGACTCCTATCCGACCGCGCCCGCGCCGGTCACCGCGGTCTTCGCCGGCCTGCTGACCAAGGTCGGCATCTACTCGATGCTGCGCACCCAGACCCTGCTCTTCCCCGGCCACCGTCTCGGCGACCTGCTGATGCTCGCCGCGCTCGCCTCCATGGTCATCGGCATCCTCGGCGCGGTCGCCCAGACCGACCTGAAACGGGTGCTCTCCTTCACCCTCATCAGCCACATCGGCTACATGGTCTTCGGTATCGCGCTCGCCGGACGCGGCTCGATCAGCGGGGCGATCGTCTACGTGGCCCACCACATCACCGTGCAGACCACCCTCTTCCTCGTCGCCGGGCTCATCGAGCGGCGCGACGGCACCACGGAACTCACCCGCCTCGGCGGCCTGGCGAGGTCCGCGCCGCTGCTGGCCGTGCTGTTCTTCGTGCCCGCCATGAACCTCGCCGGCATCCCGCCGCTCTCCGGGTTCATCGGCAAGCTCGGACTGATGCGGGCGGGCGTCGACAACGGCGGCGGCTGGGCCTGGGCGCTGGTCGCGGGGTCAGCCGTCACCAGCCTCCTCACCCTCTACGTCATGGCGAAGGTCTGGAACCTCGCGTTCTGGCGCGACGCGCCACCTGGGACCGAGGGGGAGGGCAGGGTGCTGGAGTCCGCCGGGGACGAACCTGGCGACGACGAGGACGACGAGGGCGAGAAGGCGACCGGCTCCGGGGGCGGCCTGCCGGTGCCCGCGGGGGCCGTGGTCTCCGCCGGTTTCCTGGGGCAGGCCATCACCACCACCAGGCGGCTGCCCTGGCCGATGCTGGTGGCGACCGGCGCCGCCGTGGCTCTCGGCCTGCTGTACACCGTGCTCGGCGGCCCCCTCACCACCTTCACCGAGGCCGCCGCCGTCGAACTCCTCGCCCGTACCCCCTACATCGAGGCGGTGCTCGGCCGATGAGCAACCTCTTCCGCGACCGTTCCCCCTACAGCTGGTCCTTCCGTGTCGGTGGCGGCAGACGCGTTCTCGACCTGCCGCTCGTCGCATGGCTCACGGTCATCTGGATCCTGCTGTGGGGCACCCCGTCCTGGGCCAACCTCGTCAACGGCGTCATCGTCGCGGTGTGCCTGTGTCTCGCCTTTCCGCTGCCCGCAGTCGACCTCGGCCTGCGGCTGCGCCCACTGGGCATCCTGCGGCTCGCGGCCTACCTGCTGTACGACATGTTCTCCTCCAGCGTCGAGGTCACCCGGCAGATCTTCGCCAAGGGCCCCTATCACGCCGCGGTCGTCGCCGTACCGCTGCGGGTGCGCAGTGACCTCATGCTCACGGCCACCGCCGTCGCCGTCTCCAACGTCCCCGGCGGCTCGGTGATCGAGGTACGCCGGTCGACGGCCACCGTGTTCCTGCACGTCCTCGACGCCGGCAACCCCGGTGAGATCGAGAGCGCGCAGCGGTCGGTGTGGCGCATGGAGGGACTCGTCGCCCGAGCCTTCGGCACCGCCGAGGACATCGCCCACGCCGCCCGGCCCGTACCGAAAGGGGACCCCTCGCCGTGACCGTCCTGCACGCCGTCGAAGAGGCCATGCTGGTCGCCTCGCTCGTGATGATCCTCGTCGCGGGCGCCCTGCTGCTGTACCGCATCTGGTACGGCCCCTCGATGCTGGACCGCGCGGTCGCCCTGGACGTGGCGGCGGCGCTCATCATCGCCGGCATCGCCGTCAAGGCCGCCCACGACGGCGACTCCTTCTACTTCCCCGTGATGCTGGTGCTCGCCTTCCTCGGCTTCACGGGCTCGGTGGGCATCGCCCGGTTCATCGCCGTACGCGACCGGCCCTCGGTGCGGGCGGACGGCAAGGAGGACCACCGGTGAGAGCCTGGGCCGAGGCCGCCGACCTGGCCGGGGTGGTGCTGCTGTTCCTCGGCTGCCTGCAGTGTTTGCTCGGTGTGATCGGGATGCTGCGCCTGCCCGACGTCCTCTCCCGGAGTCACGCCGCAACGAAACCGCAGACCCTCGGGATCCTCCTTGTCCTCGCCGGGGTGGCGTTGCGGCTGCGTCACGGCATCGACCTGGGCACCCTGGCGCTCATCGTCTTCTTCCAGTTCCTCACCAGCCCGGTCGCCTCCCACCTGGTGGCCCGCTCCGCCTACCGCACCGGCCAGACGGGGTCCCGGGGTCTGCTCCGGGACGACCTGGACCCGCAGTTGAGCGACGGGGAGCGGCAAGGGGAGTAGCTCGGGGGAGCGTTCAGGCTACGCAGCCCACATGCGCCAGCGCCTGCTTCAGCAACACCCCGTGACCGCCCGGCATCTCGCTGCGGACCGCCTCGGACAGAGCGTCCTGCGGGCTGAACCAGACCAGGTCGAGCGCGTCCTGCCGAGGCCGGCAGTCGCCGGCCACCGGGACGACATAGGCGAGGGAGACCGCGTGCTGACGGGGATCGTGGTACGGCGTGACGCCGTGCGTCGGGAAGTACTCGGCCACCGTGAACGGCTGGAGCGAGGCCGGCACCCGGGGCAGCGCCACCGGGCCGAGGTCCTTCTCCAGGTGACGCAGCAGGGCGTCCCGGACCCGCTCGTGGTGCAGCACCCGGCCGGAGACCAGCGTCCGGCTGACCGTCCCGTCGGGCCCGATGCGCAGGAGCAGGCCGACACTGGTGACTTCGCCACTGTCGTCGACGCGCACGGGCACGGCCTCGACGTACAGGATCGGCATGCGGGCGCGTGCCATCTCGAGGTCGTCGGTCGACAGCCAGCCGGGCGTGGTTTCGGTCATGTCAGACATCGCTTGATCATACTTTCAGCCTTTCCTGCTCCCCGGGCGGCGCTCCCGGAGTGTGACCGGTCCCACGCCGCTCAGCCTTCGCGCACCGGTCCGCCGGGCAGCCGGACAACAGCCGGCGGACCGAACGATGTCCGTCGCGCACCATTGTGCCGTCCGGTGATCACGGTGTCCGGGTTTCGCCCGAGGAGCGCACACGCTGACGCCCCGCGCCGCGCCGGGTGACGCGCCACGGGGCGTGGTGCCGGGGCCCGCCGGTGAGACACGGGGCGTGGTGCCAGGGCCCGCCCGGCGGGAGGTCAGTCCAGGTTGGTGGGTTGCGGAGAAGGGGTCCCGCCGTTCAGGACGGTCTTCAGACGCTCGGTTCCCTGGCGTGCCCCCTGTTCCACGGACGAGATCTCGTCGCCGTCCAGGCCGCCGCCGGTGATGGTGAGGGCGGAGGTGCCGACGCGTACGGCGGCGACGTCCAGGGTGAGCGTGGCCGGGGTGTCGGCGGCGGTGCCCCGCACGGTCACGTGCAGGCCCTCGCGGGCGTCGCCCAGGTCGGGTACCGAGGACTCGGTCACCTGGACCGTGCGCTTCTCGCCGTTGTCGTCGGTCGCGGTGAACTCGTCGCACTTCTGCGGCAGGGAGTCCAGCCACTTCAGGCGGTCGTCCAGCCCGGCGCGGTCGTAGCCGGCGACCTGCTCCAGCAGGCGGGAGTCCCCCTGCTCGAAACCGGTGAGCGCCGACGGGCCCGACGTCTCGCCCAGCAGGTCGTCGCGGTAGAGCGAGTCCAGCAGTTTCTGGCAGTCGGCGGCGTCGGTCTTCGCGGTGAGGAAGTCGGAGACGTCGACCTCGCCGACGAGCAGCCGGTCGCGCCACTTGTCCGCGTCCTGGACCCGGTTCCAGTCGTCCTCCAGGTCGGCCTCGGTGAGCAGGGCGGCCTTCGCGCCGGACTCGGTGAGGACGGAGGCGCCGGGGGAGCCCGTGGGCGAGCCGGTGGCAGACCCCGTGGGGGAGTCCGTGGGTGCCTTCCTCGCCGCGTCCTGCTCGGCGGCCCGGGCCTGCGCGGCGGTGTCCGACGCCGCCCCCGACCCGCCGGCGTCGTCCGAGCAGGCCGCTGTGGTCAGCAGGGCGCCCGCCGCCAGGGCGGAGGCCAAGAGACGGACGGGGTGGGACGGACGACGGCTCATCGCGGATGCCTCCTGGGACGTGACACGGTGTCCACAGCGCATCACCGCCCCCGCGGACGCACCAGCGCTCGGGGCTGTTCGGGTGACTGGCCGCCGCAGCCGGGAAGGCTCACCCGGCGTGGTCGAGGGTGTCGCGCGCGACCTCCTTGTCCACCGACGCGCGCACCAGCGCCGCCGCCAGAACGGCCGGTTCCGTCGTCCCGGCGAGGCCGACGAGCCGGTCCGGGTCGCCCGGAAGACCGAGTCCTTCCGCGCCCTGGAGGGCCTTGCGGTCCAGGTAGGGAGCCACCTCGGGCCAGACGCGCTGGACTTCGCGCAGAAAGATGTCCGCGCCGGTCGGACCAACCCCGGGGAACTCCTGGAGCAGCCGCCGTGCCTCGGGCACCTCGCCGTCCGCCTCCTTCCGCAGCCGGCGCAGGTCTCCGCCCCATCGCCCGGTCAGCAGTTCGGCGGCGTCACCGAGCTGGGTGGCGGTGCGCTCGTCGTAGCGCCGATAGCCGCCCCGGCCCAGCGTGTCCACCCGTTCCTGCCAGTCGGCGTCGGCCATGCGGCGAGGGTCACGCAGCCCCGCCTCGTGCAGGGCACGAGCGGTGGCCACGGCGACCGAGCCGCGGACGCGGGCACTGAGCAGATGGGCGAGGACGAGCAGCCGGTACAGCGGCTGCGGGGTGTCCTGCAGCCGGATGCCCGCCTCCTCGGCGTACGTCTGCCCGTGCGCGCCGACGAGTTCTCGTACGACGCGCCGCTGGTCACGGCTCATGGCTCACGGCTACGGTTTCAGCGGGTCGTGACCGACCGTCATCAGCCGGTGCCGGAGCCGGGCGTCGTCGGACTGCGGCTCGTTCTCCAGGTCGGTCTGTGACGTCACGGTGTCCACGACCTTGCGCATCGCCCGGAGGTCGTCCTCCGTCAGGTCCGTGCGCCGCTTCTGCAGGATCGCCAGGACATGCTGGCCGAGCGGTGAGCCGGCGTCGTCGGGCAGTGGCTCGGTGAGCTCGCCGGAGTCGCGCACCCGGAGCCAGTCCGCGAGTTCCGCGGAGGTCATGTTGACGACACGGTGGAAGTCCTCCCACAGCGCGTCGAGTTCGAGGGCGTCGGCCATGAGGTGTCCCTCATTTCGTCGTGCGTATGTGCGTACTGCTTCTCGTCCTACTGCTTTTCGTCGCGCGATGTGCGTACAGCGCGGTCGTACGGGGCGGAGCGACGCGCTCCTCCTCGCAGGTGCCTGCCCACACGCCCGACGTCTGCCCCAGGTCGAGGGCGAACGCCAGGCACTGGGCGCGCACCGGGCGCCGGGCGCAGACCCGTCCGGCGGCCTCCGTGTCCCGCAGGCCCGGTCCGCCCGTGCCCACCGGGAAGAACAGTTCGGGGTCCTCATCCACGCAGGCGGCGCGGCGCAACCACTCCATGGGGGCGCGGGTGCCCAGGGGGCGTCCGGGCAAACGCTCGCCCGGGGCGCCTCGGCGAACCCTGGCGCACCCCGGGGTCAGGAGCCCCGGCCCGCTCAGCGCGCGAGCGCCCTGTCCAGGAAGCGAGTGACGTCGGCGAGCACCTCCGCCCGGTTCGTCTCGTTGAAGATCTCGTGCCGGGCGCCCGGATAGATCCGCTCGGTCAGGCCGCCGCCGTTGAGCCGCTCGACGCCGGGGCGGCTGCCGGCCGGCGGTACCAGCCGGTCGTCGTCGCCGTGCGCCCACAGCAGCGGGAGTCGGCCGACGTCGCCCTTCTTGGCCACGGTGTCCAGGGTCCGTACGAACGCCTCGGCCGTCGGCCGCTTCATCGGGCCGTGCCACACCAGCGGGTCGGCCGCGTACGCCGCGCCGACCGCCGGGTCCCGGGAGAGCGAGGAGGGGCTGATCGGGGTGTCGGGGATCTCCTCGAGGGCGAGCAGCGTGCGCGGCAGCTCCCAGTCGCCGATGACCGGCCCGGACAGCACGAGTGCGGTCAGTTCGCCGGGGTGGCGCTGGGCGTAGCGGGAGGCGATCAGGCCGCCCATGGAGTGCCCGATCATGACGACCGGCAGGTCCGGGTGGGCGGTCCGGGCATGCTCGGCCACGGTGTGCACGTCGGTGACCACGTCCTCGAAGTCCTCGATCAGGACCCGTTCGCCGTCCGACCGCCCGTGCCCGGCGTGGTCGGCGCCGTACACGGCCGCGCCGTGCCCGGTCAGGATGCCGGTCACCTCTTCGTAGCGGCCGATGTGCTCGCCGTAGCCGTGTGCCAGCAGTGCGACGTACGTGGGGCGCCCGGCGGGCCACTCGCGGGCGGTGAGCCGTCCCCGCGTTCCGGTCAGGACGTGTTCGCGGGCCTCGGTCATGTCTCCTCCAACTGCGTCGGTGAAGGTCACCGGGGGATCTTCCCAGGGAGCCGCCCGGAGGTCTATAGTCCAAAACTAGCAGTGCTAATTAAGTGTTCACTCGCCGGCCGCCCGGCGACCGAGTGACGGTCAGGAGCCCCCTCGTGCGTCCCGTCCACTTCGCGGCCGCCCGCCGCACCCCGATCGGCAAGCTGCGCGGCGCCCTGTCCACCGTGCGGCCCGACGACCTCGCCGCCGCCGTGATCCGGGGCCTGGTCGCCGACGTGCCCGAGCTCGACCCCGCCCGCGTCGACGACGTCTACTGGGGCGCCGCGAACCAGGCCGGCGAGGACAATCGCAACGTCGCTCGCATGGCCGCCCTGCTCGCCGGCCTGCCCGAGTCCGTGCCCGGCGCCACGGTGAACCGACTGTGCGCCTCCGGCCTGGAGGCCGTCACCACCGCCGCCCGCACCATCGCCGCCGGCGAGGCCGAGATCGTGCTCGCGGGCGGCTCGGAGTCGATGAGCCGCGCCCCCTTCGTACTGCCCCGTCCCGACGAGGCGCTGCCGCACCGTGTCGAGACCGCCGACACCCGGCTCGGCTGGCGCCTGGTCAACCCGGCGATGAAGGACCTGCACGGCCTGCTGGCCATGGGCGAGACGGCGGAGGAGGTCGCCGCGCGGTACGGCGTCCCGCGCGAACGGCAGGACGAGTTCGCCCTGCGCAGCCACCGCCTGGCCGCCGAGGCGCGGAAGAACGGCCACTTCGACGACGAACTGCTCCCCGTCGCGCGCCCCGACGGAGTGGTCGTCGACACCGACGAGTGCGTCCGCGAGGACACCTCCCTCGAGAAGCTCGCCCGCCTGAAGCCGGTCTTCCGCGCCGGTGGCACGGTCACCGCGGGCAACGCCTCCCCGATGAACGACGGCGCCGCCGGCCTCCTCCTGGTCAGCGAGGAGGCCCTGAACGACCTGGGCCTGGAGTCCCTCGGCCGCTACGTCGCCGGCGGCTCGGCGGGCGTCCACCCGGACGTCATGGGCATCGGCCCGGTCCCCGCCACCCGCAAGGTCCTCGCCCGCGCCGGATGGAGCGTCGACGACCTCGCGGAGGCCGAGTTCAACGAGGCGTTCGCCGCCCAGGCCCTCGCCTGCGTGGACCGGCTGGGCATCGACCCCGACCTCGTCAACCCCAGCGGCGGCGCCATCGCGCTGGGCCACCCGCTCGGCTGCTCCGGCGCCCGCATCCTCAGCACCCTGCTCCACCGCATGCGCCGCACGGGCGCGGCCCGCGGGCTCGCCACGATGTGCGTCGGCGTGGGGCAGGGCAGCGCGGTGCTCGTCGAACGGCACTGATCCCTGACCGCACGACCCCCACCCCTCTGCAGAGCCGCAGCAAGGAACGGAGCAACACCCCATGGCAACCCTCTCCGTCGCCGCCATCCTCGCCGAGAACGCCCGGCGCCGTCCCGACAAGGAGGCACTGGTCGAGGGCGACCTGCGGCTGACCTTCGCCGAGGTGTGGCAGCGGGCCAGGGCCCAGGCCGGCGCCCTCACCGGCCTGGGCGTCCGGCCGGGGGACCGGGTCGCCCTCATGGCGCCGAACACCGCCGACTTCCCCATGGCCTACTACGCGATCGCCGCGACCGGTGGCGTCGTCGTACCGGTCCACCTGCTGCTGTCACCGGCGGAGGCCGAGCACGTCCTGCGCGACAGCGGCGCCACCCTGCTGCTGTGCCACCCGGCCCAGGCGGAGACCGGGACGGCCGCCGCGCGGGAGGCGGGCGTACGGGTGATCACCCTCGGCGACGAGCTCGACAAGCTCGCCGCCGACGCCGAGCCGCTGCCCTCGTACGTCACCCGCGACGCCGACGACCCGGCCGTCGTCTTCTACACCAGCGGCACCACCGGCGTCCCCAAGGGCGCGGTGCTCAGCCACTTCAACCTCGTGATGAACGCGACCGTCAACGCCTTCGACGCCAACGACATCCGGCCCGAGGACGTCGCGCTCGGCGCCCTGCCGCTGTTCCACGCCTTCGGCCAGACCGTCTCCCTGAACTCCACCTGGCGCGCCGGCGCGACCCTCGTCCTGCTGCCGCGCTTCGACGCGGCGCGCGCGATCGAGCTGATGGTGAAGGAGAGGGTCAACACCTTCCACGGAGTGCCCACCATGTTCGTCGCCCTCGCCGCGGCGGCGGCCGACGCCGGCGCCCTGCCCGGCCTGCGGGTGTGCGTCTCCGGTGGCGCCTCGCTGCCCGTCGCCGTGCTGGAGCGCTTCGAAGCAGCCTTCGGGGCCCGGATCTACGAGGGATACGGGCTCTCCGAGACCTCCCCGGCGGCGGCCGTGAACCAGCCGGTGTTCGGCGCGAAGCCCGGCACGATCGGCCACCCCCTGTGGGGCGTGGACGTGGAGATCGCCCGCGCGGAGGCCGAGGACGGCATCGAGCTGCTGCCAACGGGTGAGCTGGGCGAGGTCGTCGTGCGCGGCCACAACGTCTTCTCCGGCTACCTCGGCCGCCCCGAGGCCACCGCCGAGGCACTCGTCGACGGCTGGTTCCGCACCGGGGACCTCGGCACCAAGGACGACGAGGGGTTCCTCAGCATCGTCGACCGGAAGAAGGACATCGTCATCCGGGGCGGCTACAACGTCTATCCGCGGGAGGTCGAGGAGGTGCTGATGCGTCACCCCGGCGTCGCGCAGGTCGCCGTCATCGGCATCCCGGACGAACTGCACGGTGAGGAGGTGTGCGCCGTGGTCGTCCCCGCTCCGGGCGCGACGCCGGACGCCGCCGAGGTCACCGAGTGGTCCAAGCAGCACCTCGGTAAGTACAAGTACCCGCGCCGTGTGGAGTTCGCGGACGCGCTGCCGCTGGGCCCGAGCATGAAGGTGCTGAAGCGGGAGCTGCGGGTACGGTACGCGGCGGGCTGAGGCGGGCCAAGGGGCCACTTGTCGAGACGGCGCTTACGGCGCCGGTCGGGTGCGCATAGCATCGGTGCCCGCAATGGACACCATGACACTCTGGCACCTCACCGGCTGGGAATTCGCCGCGCTCGCCTTCGCGGCCTTCCTCGTCGGCTTCTCCAAGACCGCCGTGAGCGGGGCCAACACGGTCAGCCTCGCGATCTTCGCGGCGGTCCTGCCCGCCCGCGCTTCCACCGGCATCCTGCTGCCGGTCCTGATCGCCGGTGACATCCTGGCCGTCCTCACCTACCGGCGCCACGCGCACTGGCCCACGCTGTGGCGGCTGTTCCCGGCGGTGGGGGTCGGCGTGGTCGCGGGCACCGTGTTCCTGGTGTGGGCGAACGACGCGATCGTACGGACCTCGATCGGCGCGATCCTGCTGCTCATGGCCGGGGTGACGGTGTGGCGCCGACGGCAGGCCGACGCGGTCGAGCGGCGGGTCGGGCGAGGAGCCGGGCGGCGGGCCGAGCAGCCGGAAGGACAGCGGGGCCGAATGCCGGACGGGCAGCCGGGCGGAAAGCCGGAGGAGGCCACGGCGCGGGCCGGCCGTGTGAAGGCCCGCTCATACGGGGTCCTCGGCGGCTTCACCACGATGGTCGCCAACGCGGGCGGCCCGGTGATGTCGATGTACCTGCTCTCCGCGGGCTTCAAGAAGCTCGGTTTCCTGGGTACGTCGGCCTTCTTCTTCCTGATCGTCAACGTCTCCAAGCTGCCCTTCAGCGCCGGCCTCGGCCTGATCGACGGCCGCTCGCTGCTCCTTGACGCCGCACTCGTGGTCTTCGTGGTGCCCGGTGCGTTCATCGGCAAATGGGCTGTTGACCGGATCAACCAGCGTCTGTTCGAACGGTTGGTGATCGCGGCGACGGTGATCGGGGGCCTCCAGCTCCTCCTGCCCTGACGGTGCGTAGCCTCGACGGCATGTCCCGCCCGACCTCGTCCCGCCCGACCTCGTCCCGTCCGTCCGCGTCCCGTCCGTCCGCGTGCCGTCCGTCCCCGCACCCTCCGCCCCCGCACGTGCTGATCCTCGGCGGCACCACCGAGGGCCGCCGGCTGGCCGCCGACCTGGCGGCGCGTCCCGGCGTCCGCGTCACCACGTCTCTCGCGGGACGCGTGACCCGGCCGGGCTCCCTCGCCGGGGAGGTGCGGACCGGTGGCTTCGGCGGACCGAAAGGGCTGGCCGCCTGGCTGCGCGAGCAGCACGTGGACGCCCTCGTCGACGCGACCCACCCCTTCGCCGAGACGATCACGGCGAACGCGGTCGCCGCCGCGGCCGCCACAGGTACCCCTGCGGTGATCCTGTGCCGCCCCGGCTGGCGGGCCGGTCCCGGCGACCGCTGGCATCCGGCCGCCTCCCTCGCCGAGGCGGCCGGCCTGCTCCCGGGGCTCGGCCGCCGCGTGTTCCTGACCACCGGCCGCCTCGGTCTGGCGGCCTTCGCGCACCTTTCCGGCCTCCACTTCGTCGCCCGCTCGGTTGAGCCCCCCGAGCCGCCGCTCCCGCCGGACACCCGCGTCCTGCTGGCTCGCGGCCCGTTCACGGTGGCCGACGAGACGGCCCTCCTGCGCGACCACGGCGTCGACGTACTGGTGACCAAGGACAGCGGGGGAGCGGCCACCGCGGCCAAACTGACGGCGGCCCGGGAACTGGCCCTGCCGGTCGTGGTCGTCCGCAGGCCCCCGCTGCCGCGGGGCGCGGACGTGGTGTCCGACGTGCCGGCCGTGCTGGAGCGGCTGGGCCGAGTGGAGCGGCTCGGCCTCAGCGGGCCGTGACCGGCTGCCGCACGCGGTCCGGCAGGCCGCTGCTCAGGTCCTCGACCAGCAGACGTTTGGCGATCGAGTCGACCGCGGCGCGCAGGTCCGTGTCCGAGGGGCGGCCGATGTCCTGCTCCACCCGGTCCTCCAGCCACGCCGCCCACGCCCGGCCGATGACCCGCGCCTCGCGAGCGCCCGCCTCCGTGTGGGAGAGCACGGAGCCGTGCCGGGTCAGGAAGCCCTCCTCGACCATGCGGTCGAAGACCGGCAGCAGCACCTCCGGCGGCACCCGGCGGCGGGCGGCGATCAGGCCGAGCCCGGCGTGTCCGACCAGCCGTGTGAACAGCTCGACCTGCATGACGGCCCAGGCTCCGGCGACATCGAGCCGGGTGTCGCTGTCCACGATGATCCGGCGCGCGGTGTCCAGCTCCGTACTGCCGATGATCTTCCCCACGGTGGCCTCCAGCGCCCGCCTGCTGTCGGCGTCCTGCGGTGAGGCGAAGCCCTCGCCCATGTCGGTGGAGCCCGCGCGGGCGCTGTCGCGCAGCTGGACCTGCTTGAGGAACAGGGCGACGAGGAAACCGAGCGCCGCGACCGGCACCGTCCACAGGAACACGGTGTGGATGGTGTCCGCGTACGCGCCGACGATCGGCGTCGACGCGTCCGGTGGCAGCCGGTGCACGCCCTCCGGACTGGTCGCCGCCCTGCCGATCACGGCCGGATCGGCGGCGCCGGTCCCCGCGGCGGCCGCGACGCCGTCCCGCAGGTTGGGGCCGAGCGCGTTGGCGTAGATGGTGCCGAAGACGGCGGTGCCGAAGGAGCTGCCCAGGGTGCGGAAGAAGGTGACGCCGGAGGTCGCGGTGCCGAGGTCGGCGTAGTCGACGGTGTTCTGCACGGCGATGATCAGCACCTGCATGGACAGGCCGATGCCCGAGCCCAGCACGAACATGTACAGCGACTCCAGATAGGCGCCCGTGGACGCGTCCATGAGCGACATCAGGTACAGGCCGACGCCCATCACCAGGGTGCCCACGATCGGGAACAGCCGGTACCGCCCCGTCCTGCTGACCACGCTCCCGCTGAAGACCGAGGCGATCAGCAGCCCGGCCACCATCGGCAGCGTCCGGACGCCCGAGACGGTGGCCGAGTCGCCGTCGACGTACTGCAGATAGGTCGGCAGATACGTCAGCGCGCCGAGCATCGCGAAACCGACGATGAAGCTGAGGATCGAGCAGACCGTGAACACCGGGTTGGAGAACAACCGCATCGGCAGCATCGGTTCGGCCGCCCGCAACTCCGCCCAGCAGAACAGCCCGAGCGCGATCAGCCCGCCCGCGAACAGGCCGATGATCACGGCCGATCCCCACGCGTACTGGTTGCCGCCCCAGCTCGTCGCCAGGATCAGCGCGCTCGCGCCGACCGCGATCAGTGCGATGCCCAGGTAGTCGATGACGGGCCGGGCGGCCGACTTCACCACCGGGATGGTGCGGGCGGCGGCGATGACGACGACGATCGCGATGGGCACGTTGACGTAGAAGGCCCAGCGCCAGGACAGGTGGTCGGTGAACAGCCCGCCCAGCAGCGGCCCGACGACCGTCGCCACCCCGAACACCGCGCCGATGGCCCCCTGGTACTTGCCGCGCTCCCGCAGCGGGATGACGTCCGCGATCAGCGCCATCGACGTGACCATCAGACCACCCGCGCCGATGCCCTGCATCGCCCGCCAGATGATCAGCAGCGGCATGGTCGTGGCCAGCCCGCACAGGAACGAGCCCGTGATGAAGATGATCGCCGAGACCTGGAAGACCACCTTGCGGCCGAACATGTCGCCGAACTTGCCGACCAGCACCGTCGCCACGGTCTCCGCGAGCAGGTACGAGGTCACCACCCACGACATGTGCTCGCCGCCACCCAGGTCCGACACGATCGTGGGCAGCGCGGTGCCGACGATCGTCTGGTCCAGTGCTGCCAGCAGCATGCCGAGCATGATCGTGACGAAGACGACGTTGCGGCGGCGCCTGTCCAGCACGGGAGGCTGGTCGGCGGCGTTCCGTGGCGTTTCCTCGGCGACTGTCACACGGTCACGATCACACCGGTGCACCGGCCACGCATGCGGGGGCGGTCCGCCCGGGTGCCGCCGTCGGCCCGTGCGGGTGCGGCCGTCTGCCTGGCCGGAGCAGGGCGGCGGTCCGGTCCCGTACGGCCCTCGGTCCGGCCGGGCTGCCGGTCCCCTCAGCCGTCGCCGGGGTTGCGCCGCAGCAGATACGTGTCCATGATCCAGCCCTTGCGCTCCCGCGCCTCGGCACGCATCCGCTCGATGCGGGGCGCGGCCTCGGCGATCGGGCCGGAGGCTAGGATCTCGTCCGGGGTGCCCAGGTACGCGCCCCAGTAGATGTCGATGTCCTGGTCCGCGTACTGCCGGAAGACCTGGTGGGCGTCGAGCATCACCACGACGTCGTCCACCCCCTCCGGGAAGCCTTCCGCGAGCCGCCGCCCAGTGGTGATCTGCACCGGCCGTGCCACCCGGTTCAGCCCGGTCCGATGCCGGGCGACCAGTGAGGAGACGCTGCTGATGCCGGGCACGACGTCGTACTCGAACACCACCGCGCCGCGCTCCAGGATCTCCTCCAGGATGCCCAGCGTGCTGTCGTACAGCGCGGGGTCGCCCCACACCAGGAAGGCACCGCTCTCGTCCTCGCCCAGCTCCTCGGCGATCATCCGCTCGTAGATGCCGGCGCGGGCACTGCGCCAGTCCCCGACGGCCGGGGAGTACGCGGTGCCGCCCGCGCTCCGGTCCCGCTCGGGGTCGCGCGCCCCGACGATCCGGTACGTCTCCTCCGGTATGTGCGTCTCCAGCATGTCCCGGCGCAGCCGCACCAGGTCGGCCTTCGCCTCGCCCTTGTCCAGGACGAAGAACACGTCCGTACTCCGTAGCGCCCGCACCGCCTGCAGGGTGAGCTGTTCGGGGTCGCCCGCTCCGATACCGATCACATGAATCTTCCGCACGCCACGAGTCTGCCCTACGCCACTGACAACACCCCGGCCGGGTGCTCCACGGCACTGGCGCCCGGCGGACCTCAGCCCCGCAGCCGGGGCGCCCGCACGGCCGCGTCCACGGGCGTGCCGCCCTCCACCTCCTCCGCCAACTCCCGGGCCCACCCGGCGACGCCGCCCAGGTCCATCCCGTACGGCCGTCCCCGCCCGGACGCGGAAGCGGTCCACTCCGTCACCGCTCCGGCCCCGCGCCGCAGCAGCCTCGCCCCGCCGGTGACGTTGCCGCGGGCCGCGTGCGTGAGCCCCACGGCCAGCTGGGCGAGCCCCCGCCACAGCTCCCGCTCCTCCTCGGGGCCGGACTTCCAGGCGTCCTCGAACACCTCGTGCGCGTGGAAGGGCTGCCCCGCGTCCAGCAGCCGCTGCGCCTCGGCGACCGTATCCTCGGGGACCCGTACGACCCCCTCGGGCTGGCGGGGGACGCCGTCCGCGCCGTACGGCAGAGGGCGGCCGAGCCCGTCCCGCGGCCGGGCGTTACGGGCCCGCCCCTCGTCGTCGCGGTCCCGCGCGTCCACGGGCCGGTTCGAGGCGGTGCTGTCCTTGGGGCTGTCGGCAGGGCTGTCCATGGGACCGATTCTGCCTCGCCCCCACCCGCTTAGGCGTGGCCCGGGGTGTGGGGTAAAGTACTGATCGCGCGGTTCACCGCGTGAACACACCGGGACGTGGCGCAGCTTGGTAGCGCACTTGACTGGGGGTCAAGGGGTCGCAGGTTCAAATCCTGTCGTCCCGACGGTGAAGAAGCAGATCGGAGGGGCCCTTCGGGGCCCCTCCGATCGTTTCCAGGGGTGCCGTCCTGTGTCCTTGCACGGCATCGGGTCCCCACCGGACCCGGGACGGGTCAGCCGGTCGTACTCCCAAAGTCCGATACCTCTGCCCACACGACTCGTGCCAGCATCGGCGCATGCCCCACTCCTGGCCCCCTCATCTCGATGTCGGCGCCGTGCGCTTCGCCCGGCCGACGGCCAAGTACGACGACGTCCTCGTCTTCTACCGCGACGTCCTCGGCCTGCCTGTGCTGGCCCAGTGGCGTGGCCACGGTGGTTACGACGGTGTCGTTCTCGGCCTGCCCGGCGCCCCGGTGCACATGGAACTGCTGCAGCACGGCGACCCGCCCCGCGTCCCCGAGCCGGACCCGGAGAACCAGCTGGTGCTCTATCTCCGCGACGCCGAGGCGGTCGTCACCGCGTCCCGGCGACTCACTGAGCACGGGCACAGGCCGGTTCCCGCCGCGAACCCGTACTGGACGGACCACGGCGCCGTCCTCTTCGAAGACCCCGACCGCTGGCTGGTCGTCCTGGCGCCGTGGGTCTTCGGGAAGGAGGCTGTGCCGACTGTGGTGACCGAGTGACACCCGGGTGATCGCGACCGAGCCCGACCGGGGTCCGACTCACCGCCTGCCGCCGAGGGCTCCTCGTACTGCTTTCCGGGCCGGTCCGCGCCGCAATGAGTTGCGGAAAGATTCGCAAGTCATTGCAGCGTGGACCGGCAGGTGCTTGACTCGCCACCTCGAAGCGAGAGGAACGAGCCGACTCCCATGACCACCGAGACCGACGTCCTCGTCCTGGGCGGCGCGGGCGTGGACACCATCGTCCACGTCCCCGAACTGCCGCTGCCCTACGCCGACAGCTACATGATCCAGCCCGGCATCGTGACCCGCGCCGGTCAGAGCGGGGACTTCGTCGCGCTCGGCGTGAGCGCCCTGGGGCTGCGCACCCACCACATCGACGTCCTCGGCGCCGACCCGGAGGGTGACCTGGTGCGCGCGCTGTACCGGGACCGGGGCATCCCGTTCACCGAGGTGCACTCCGCGGCGGGCACCAAGCGCGCGGTCAACCTGGTCGGTCCGGACGGGCGGCGGCTGTCCCTGTACGACGACACCCGCAGCCAGGAGACCGACCGGCTGCCCGAGGACACCGTGCGCGCCCTCGCCGCCGCGAGCCGGCACGCCCACGTCGTGATCACCCACCCGTGCGCACACGCCCTGCCGTTGCTGCGCGAGTCGGGCGTCACCGTCTCGACGGACCTGCACGACTGGGACGGCGCCAACCCTTACCACGAGCCGTTCGCGCTCGCCGCGGACCTGGTCTTCCTGTCCACAACCGCCCTGGCCGACCCCGAGCACACCATGCGGGACATCGCCGCGCGCGGCCGGGCCCGGATCGTCGTGGGCACCGCCGGAGCCGAGGGCGCGTACCTGCTCGTCGAAGGCCACCTCAGTCACGTACCCACGGTGACTCCTCCCGCTCCCGTGGTGGACTCCAACGGTGCGGGTGACGCGTTCGCCGCCGGCTTCCTGTTCGGCTGGCTGGGGGGCGCGGACCCGCTGCGCTGCGCACGGTACGGGGCCATCGCCGGCGCCCATGCCTGCACGGTGCCGTCGACGCGCGCCGACGCCGTCCGGCGCGACGAGCTCCTCGCCCGCGCGGCCGAGCCGGACGTCGCTGGGCCGGCCGCCACTGAGCCGGTCGCCCCTGAGCCGGACGTCGCGGAACAGGGCGCCGTGGTGCGCGGATGAGCCGCGGCAAGGAACCGGTGCCACGTCCACTGCGGCACCCTCAGCCGGGGTCGCGCGTCCCCGCGGCGACCAGATGGGGTGGTCGCCGCGGGGTACGGCCCATGCATCGCCCACTCCAGCGGGGACCAGCCGGTGCCGTGGTCCTGCGGAGGTTCGGGTCGGCGCCGTGCTCCGGGAGCGGGGACGAGCCTGGCACTGCCGTGCCGTACGGGTGACAGCGGGGCGTCGATCGGCCGTTCCGGAGAACCGGACGCGCAGGCGGGCCGTCTTGTTCCGAGTACGCCGCGTCACGCAGAACGGCACGAGCGAGGGCCGGTGAACGCGCCGAGGACGCAGGAGAGGGGACGTCATGTCTGATTTCGGCATCGGTATCACGATCATGCTGGGGGTCGCTGTGCTCTTCGTCGTGGTCGGTGTGGTGAGCGGGACGGCCCGTCCCGGTGGCCACAAGCGGCGCGGCGGTTGGGCCGGTGACGGGAGTGACGGGTGTGACGGAGGGGCGAGCTGCGGTGGTGGCTCGTCGTGCGGAGGCGGGGGCGGAGGCGGGGGCTGACGGTCCCGGGCGGGATCCGGGCGGACTGGACGAGGCACCGCGCCGTCCTCCGGTGCGGGAAGGTGGACGGTGCACGCGGCCGAGACATCCCCGACTTCGTTCGGAGCCGGGCGGAATGATAGAAGCGGGCATGACCAACTCGCCCCACCCCGCGCCCTCGAAGGGCCCTCGCCCGGACGGTTCCCGATGACCGCCGGCATCGACACCCCGGACCGCCGGGGCCGCACCGGACTCGACCGCACGGGCCGGGACCTGACCGGCAACCCCCGGGTCAAGGTCCGGGACGTACGGCTCCTCTCCAGCCACTGGTACGTCGAACGCACCACGACCTTCGACGTCCAGCGCGCCGACGGCACCTGGACCACCCAGGAGCGCGAGACCCACGACCGCGGCAACGGCGCCACCGTGCTGCTCTACGACGCGGAACGCGAAACGGTGCTGCTCACCCGCCAGTTCCGCCTCCCCGTCTACGTCAACGGCCACCCCGACGGGATACTGGTCGAGACACCCGGCGGGCTGCTGGACGACGAGGACGAGCACCCCGAGGTCGCCGTGCGGCGCGAGGTCGTCGAGGAGACCGGGCACACCGTCGGCGAGGTCCAGCACGTCTTCGACGTGTACATGAGCCCCGGCTCTGTCACCGAACGCGTCAGCTTCTACGCCGCCGCCTACGGCCCCGCCACCCGCACCCACGAGGGCGGCGGCCTGGACGAGGAGGGCGAGGACATCGAGACCCTCGAACTGCCCTTCCGCCGCGCGCTGGAGATGATCCGCACCGGCGGGATCGCCGACGCGAAGACCATCATGCTGCTCCAGTGGGCGGCGTTGGAGGGCCCTTTCGCACGGCTCCCGCGAGAAGACGTCCGGGAAGGCACCCAGGACGCCTGACCCGAAGCGCGCTTCGAACCGAGGACCCCCGCCACCAGGTTCGACGCCCGCCAGTCCGCCCGCCGGCTCCGGCGCCACCGACCGGGTCACGACCTGACCAGCAGCTGGAAGTCGAACGCGTACCGGGACGCGCGGTACAGGTGCGTCCCGTACTCGACCGGGCGTCCGGTGTCGTCGTACGCCGTGCGCCGCATGGTCAGCAGAGCGGCGCCCTCCCTCTCGTCCAGACGGTCCGCCTCCTCGCGGGTGGCCGTGCGGGCGCCCACGGTCTGGCGGGCGCTGTGCAGGGTGATGCCGGACGCGCGCATCACCCGGTACAGGCCGGTCGACTCCAGCCGGTCGTCGTCGAGGTCCAGCAGGGACGCCGGCAGGTAGTTGCACAGCAGCGCGACCGGCTGGCCGTGAGTGAGGCGCAGCCGCTCCAGGACGGTGACCTCGCCTCCCTCCGCGACGCCGAGGGCCTCTGCCACGTCGGCGGGGGCGGGGACGCCCTCGTTGCGTACCACCCGCGTACCGGGTTTCTGCCCGGCGGCCTCCAGGTCGTCGTAGAGACTGCTCAGCTCCAGCGGACGCCTGACCTGGCTGTGCACCACTTGGGTGCCGACTCCGCGCCGTCGGACCAGGAGACCCTTGTCGACCAGGGACTGGATGGCCTGGCGGACGGTCGGGCGGGACAGGCCGAGGCGGACGGAGAGGTCCACCTCGTTGCCCAGCAGGTTCCCCGGGGTGAGGACGCCGTGTTCTATCGCCGCCTCCAACTGCCGGGCGAGCTGGTAGTACAGCGGCACCGGACTGCCCCGGTCCAGGGCGAAGTCCAGGGTGCTGAGCGCGGAGACGGTCACCGCACGTGCGGGGTCGCCGGTTCTCGCCATGGACGTGCCTCCCTTGCGTAGGTGATGGCGTGTCAGAGGTGGCGGCGGCGATCGGCGACCGCCCGCTCGTACTCCGTGCGGGCGTGAGTGACGGCCTCGCGGTCGGACACCTCGGCCACCGGCACGTCCCACCAGGCCTCGGCACCGGGAGCGGTCGGAGCCGGGTCGGTCTCCACGTAGACGCATGTCGGGCGATCCGACGAGCGGGCCGCCCGCAGGGCCTCGCGCAGCTCGCGCACTGTCTTGGCGCGCAGTACGTCCATGCCGAGGCTGGCCGCGTTGGCGGCGAGGTCGAGGGGGAGCGGGGCGCCCGTGAAGGTGCCGTCGGGGGCCCGGTGGCGGTACGCCGTGCCGAAGCGCTCGGCGCCCACCGACTCGGACAGGCCGCCGATGGAGGCGTAGCCGTGGTTCTGCACCAGGACCAGTTTGACCGGCAGGTTCTCCTGGACGGCGGTGACGATCTCCGTCGGGTTCATCAGGTACGTGCCGTCGCCGACCAGGGCCCACACCGGTGTGCCGGGCGCGGCCTGCTGGACGCCGAGCGCGGCCGGGATCTCGTAGCCCATGCAGGAGTAGCCGTACTCCAGGTGGTACTGGCGCGGGGAGCGGGCGCGCCACAGCTTGTGCAGGTCGCCGGGGAGTGAGCCGGCCGCGTTGATCACCACGTCCTCGTCGCCGACGACCGCGTCCAGCGCGCCCAGCACCTGCGTCTGGGTCGGCACGGCACCGTCGTCGTCGGCGCGGAACGCCGCCTCCACCGTCGCCTCCCAGCGGGCCCTGCCGGTGATGTACTCGGCCTCGTACGACGCGTCCACCCGGTGGCCGGACAGTGCCTCGGTCAGTGCCGTGAGCCCCGCCCGGGCGTCGCAGACCAGGGTGCGGGCGGCGAGCTTGTGGGCGTCGAAGGCGGTGATGTTGAGGTTGAGGAAGCGGACCTCCGGGCGCTGGAAGAGGGTCCCGGAGGCGGTGGTGAAGTCCGTGTAGCGGGTGCCGACGCCGATCACCAGGTCGGCGGTGCGGGCGAGGTCGTCGCTGACGGTCGTGCCGGTGTGGCCGATGGCTCCGAGGTCGGCCGGGTGGTCGTGGCGCAGGGCGCCCTTGCCGGCCTGGGTGGAGGCGACGGGGATGCCGGTGGCGTCCACGAGCGCCTTCAGCGCGTTCTCGGCCTCGCTGTGGTGGACGCCACCGCCCGCGACGATCAGGGGGCGCCCGGCGGCGCGGATCGCGCGCACCGCCTCGGCCAGCTCCTCCGGGTCGGGCGCCGGACGGCGCACCCGCCAGACGCGGTCGGCGAAGAACTCCTGAGGCCAGTCGTACGCCTCGGCCTGTACGTCCTGGGGGAGCGCGAGGGTGACCGCGCCGGTCTCGGCCGGGTCGGTCAGCACGCGCATCGCCTGGAGCGCGGAGGCGATGAGGGCCTCGGGGCGGGTGACGCGGTCGAAGTACCGGGACACGGGGCGCAGTGTGTCGTTGACGGACACGTCGGCCTCGACCGGGTGTTCCAGCTGCTGGAGAAGGGGGTCGGCGGCGTGCGAGGCGAAGTAGTCGCCGGGCAGGAGGAGGACCGGCAGGCGGTTGACGGTGGCGAGCGCGGCGCCGGTGACCAGGTTGGTGGCGCCGGGGCCGATGGACGTCGTCACCGCCTGCGCGGACAAGCGGTTCAGCTGGCGGGCGTGGCCGACGGCCGCGTGCACCATGGCCTGTTCGCTGCGGCCCTGGTGGTACGGCATGACAGGGGGTGCGGAAGGTGACTCCCCCCTGGGCACGGTGGCGTACTCGACGAGTGCCTGGCCGAGACCGGCCACGTTGCCGTGGCCGAAGATGCCCCAGGTGCCGGTGATCAGCCGACGCCGTACGCCGTCGCGTTCGGTGTACTGGGCGGCCAGGAAGCGCACCAGGGCCTGGGCGGTGGTCAGTCGGCGGGTGGCGGCGCTCATGCGGACCTCTCCGGTGCGGTGTAGAGGGGGAGTCGGGGGTCGACGGGCCGGTCCGGCCAGGTGTCGCGGACCCAGGCGTGGTCGGGGTGGTCGCAGATCAGCCAGGCGCGTTCGGTCCCCGGGCCGGCCATGACGTTGAGGTAGTACATGTGGTGGCCGGGGACGGCCATCGACGGCCCGTGCCAGCCGTCGGGGATCAACACGACGTCTCCGTCACGCACTTCGGCCAGTACGTCCGTGCCCCGTCCCTGCCCGGAGGGCGAGACCCGCTGGTAGCCGAGGCCGGGGACGCTTTCATGGCCGGCGAACTCGAAGTAGTAGATCTCCTCCAGCACCGACTCCTTTCCGGGGCGGTGCTCGTCGTGCTTGTGCGGCGGGAAGGAGGACCAGTTTCCGCCCGGGGTGATCACCTCTACCGCGATGAGTTTGTCGCACTCGAAACCCTGTTCACCACCGCCTCCGGCGGGGGCCGCCGCCCCGAAGTTGTTGACCTGCCGTGAGCAGTTGCCGGTGCCCCGCAGTTCTACCGGTACCGACGACGCCGGGCCGTAGCGGGAGGGCAGGCGGCGGGTGCAGCGGGCGCCGGTGAGGGCGAACCGGCCCCCGCCGTGGGAGGTCACGGTCGTACGGGAGTCACGCGGTACGTACGCGAAGTCGCTGACGCCGCTGAACACGCTGTCACGCCCGGTGAGTTCGAAGGCGTCCTGGCCGAAGTCGTCCGCGGTGACGACGGTGCAGCCGCCGCTGAGCGGGAGGATGATCCACTCGCTGTCGCCGCTGTCGAAGGTGTGGCCGCCGCCGGGGGGCAGGTGGAGCACGCGCAGGCTGGAGTGGCCCCAGCCTGCCGTTTCGGGGGTCACGTCCACGGCGTAGGAGCCGCTTGCCGTCTTGCCCGCGGGAAGGTGATACGTCATCGGATCCTCTTCTCTCCTTCTCTTCTGTCACAGCAGTCCGACGGCGGTGTCCACCGCCTGTTCCACGCTGCCCTCGGCCGGGTAGAGGAGCGAGCGGCCGACGACCATGCCCTGCACGGTGGGCAGCCTGAGCGCCTTGCGCCAGCGCTCGTAGGCGGCGGCCTGGTCCGCGGGTGAGCCGCCTATGTCACCGCCGAGCAGGACGGCCGGCAGCGTGGAGGTCTCCAGGACCTCGCCCATGTCGTCCGGGTCGTGTGTGACGGGCAGTTTCAGCCAGGTGTAGGCGGAGGTGCCGCCCAGGCCCGAGGCGATGGCGACGGAGCGGGTGACGGCTTCGGCGGACAGGTCGTTGCGGACCCGGCCACCGATCCGGCGGGAGATGAACGGCTCGACGAAGACGGGCAGTTCGCGCGCGGCCATGGCATCGACCGCGCGGGCGGTGGACTCCATCGTCGTGAGCGAGCCGGGGTCGTCGTAGTCGATGCGCAGCAGCAGCTTGCCCGCGTCGAAGCGCAGGCGGGCGATGTCCTCGGCGCGGTGGCCGGTGAAGCGGTCGTCCATCTCGAAGGCGGCGCCCGCGAGGCCGCCGCGGTTCATCGAGCCCATGACGACCTTGTTCTCCAGCACCCCGAGCAGCAGCAGGTCCTCCAGCACGTCGGCGGTGGCGAGCACTCCGTCGACACCGGGCCGGGACAGCGCGGTGCACAGGCGTTCCAGCAGGTCGGCCCGGTTGGCCATGGCGAGCCCGCGGTCACCGACGCCGAGCGCGCCGCGCGCCGGATGGTCGGCGGCCACGATCATCAGGCGGCCGGAGCCGCCGACCAGCGGGCGGCGTACCCGGCGGGCCGCCGCCTCGGCGACGGCCTCCGGGTGCCGGGCTCGGACCGCGGTGAGGTCGGGGATGCTGAGGGACAAGGCGTTGCTCCGTTCAGGGAGTGGCTCGCGCGAGGAGGTCGTCGACCTCGGCCTCGGTGGGCATGGCGGAGGAGCAGGCGAGACGGGAGGCGACGAGTGCGCCGGCCGCGTTGGCGTACCGCATGGTCCGCTCCAGGTCCCAGTCCAGGAGCAGGCCGTGGCAGAGCGAGCCGCCGAACGCGTCGCCCGCGCCGAGGCCGTTGACCACCTCGACCGTCACCGGCGGAACCTCGGCACTCCGGCCGTCGCGGTGCACGGCGAGGACGCCCCTCGGGCCCTGTTTGACGACGGCCAGCTCGACACCGGCCGCCAGCAGGGCCTCGGCGCAGGCGCGCGGTTCGCGGACGCCCGTGGCGATCTCGCACTCGTCGAGGTTGCCGACCGCGACGGTCGCGTGCCGGAGCGCTTCGGCGTAGTACGGGCGGGCCTGGCCGGGGTCGGTCCAGAACATCGGGCGCCAGTCCAGGTCGAAGACCGTGATGCCGGCCTTGGCGCGGTGTGCCAGGGCGGCCAGGGTCGCCGTCCGGCTCGGCTCCTCGCTCAGCCCGGTGCCGGTGATCCAGAAGACGGCGGCCGCGCGGATCGCGTCGAGGTTCAGCTCCTGAGGGTGGATCTCCAGGTCGGGGGCCTTGGGACGGCGGTAGAAGTACAACGGGAAGTCGTCCGGCGGGAAGATCTCGCAGAACGTCACGGGGGTCGGGTGGGCGGCGACCGGGGTGACCCAGCGGTCGTCGACGCCGAACTGCTTCAGCGCCTGGTGCAGATAGCCGCCGAACGGGTCGTCGCCCGTGCGGGTGACGACGGCCGTGGCATGGCCGAGACGGGCGGCGGCCACCGCCACGTTGGCGGCCGAACCGCCGAGAAACTTGCCGAAGGTCTCAACCTCCGCCAGGGGTACGCCCGTCTGCAAGGGATAGAGATCGACTCCGATGCGGCCCATCGTGATCAGATCGAAACGCGGGACTGACTCGGCCATGTGCGACGCTCCTCGGGCTGGGCGGGGGCCTGCCGCCTCCCAGGTGTATGACTCCGAGACGACCGTGTCAAGACTTTGTACTTACATTCGGACCTGCGAGTGAAAGAATGTCTTGACAAAGTATTGACAGCGGGCGTCTCAAGGACTTGTATCCGGACCCAGCGCAGCAACAGCCGTTCTTCTCTGGTCTGGCACACGGCTTCCCGTCGCACAGTCGCACAGTGAGGTGCAGGAAAAGATGGACCGCTCTTCGCACGCCCGCTCCCGCGGATTCGCCCCCGCCGTGGCCCTGGCCGCCGCCGCGGCCCTGACCCTCGCCGGCTGCTCCAGCAGCTCGGGCGGGAAGGAGGCCGACGACAAGGGTGACTCGGGCGCCTCCGCGGGCAAGGCGAACACCCCCCGCATGACCGTTGCCCTGGTCACCCATCAGGCGGCCGGCGACACCTTCTGGGACATCGTCCGCAAGGGAGCGGAGGCCGCCGCGGCCAAGGACAACATCAAGCTCGTCTACTCCGCCGACCCGAACGCGGGCAACCAGGCCAACCTGGTGCAGAACGCGATCGACCAGAAGGTCGACGGCATCGCCGTCACCCTGGCCAAGCCGGACGCCCTCAGAAGCGTCCTCGGCAAGGCCGAGAAGGCCGGCATACCCGTGGTCGGGCTCAACTCCGGCCTCGCGGACTGGAAGAAGCTTGGCCTGCTGGAGTTCTTCGGCCAGGACGAGACCGTGGCCGGCGAGGCGCTCGGCAAGCGGCTGAACGAGGACGGCGCCAAGAACGCCGTCTGCGTGATCCACGAACAGGGCAACGTCGGCCTCACCCAGCGCTGCGACGGAGTGAAGGAGACCTTCGAGGGCTCGATCGAGAACCTCTACGTCAACGGCACCGACATGCCCTCGGTGAAGTCGACCATCACCGCCAAGCTCAAGCAGGACGGCGGCATCGACCACCTCGTCACCCTGGGCGCCCCGTTCGCCATGACGGCCGTGCAGTCGGTGGCCGAGGGCGGCAGCAAGGCCAAGATCGCCACCTTCGACCTCAACAAGGAACTGACCGGCGCCATCGAGAAGGGCGACATCGAGTTCGCCGTCGACCAGCAGCCCTACCTCCAGGGCTACCTCGCGGTCGACGGCCTGTGGCTCTACGAGAACAACGGCAACTACAGCGGCGGCGGTGAGCAGCCGGTGCTGACCGGTCCGGCCTTCGTCGACAAGTCCAACGTGAAGGCCGTCGCCGAGTTCGCCTCGAAGGGCACCCGGTGATGAGCACGACCCGACAGGCCGAGCCGGCGGTGACCACACCGCCGGCCCCCGGCCCGGGGCAGACCGACGGACGTACCCGGCAGCGCTCCCTGGCGCTGCGGCTGCTCGCCCGGCCCGAGGTCGGGGTCTTTCTCGGTGCCGTCGCCGTGTTCGTCTTCTTCCTGGTCGCCGCCCCCACGGTCCGCGACGGCGGCTCCATGGCGACGGTCCTGTACCAGTCGTCCACCATCGGCATCATGGCGCTGCCGGTGGCCCTGCTGATGATCGGCGGCGAGTTCGACCTGTCGGCCGGTGTCGCCGTGGTCACCTCCGCGCTCACCGCCGCCATGCTCAGCTACCAGCTGACCATGAACGTCTGGATGGGCGTGGTCCTCGCCCTCGTCGTCTCCCTCGCCGTCGGCGCGTTCAACGGCTGGGTGCTGATGAGGACCGGCCTGCCGAGCTTCCTCGTGACGCTCGGCACCTTCCTGATCCTCCAGGGCGTCAACCTCGCCGTCACCAAACTCGTCACCGGCAACGTCGCCACCGACGACATCAGCGACATGGACGGCTTCGAGCAGGCCAAGGCGCTCTTCGCCTCGTCCTTCGACGTCGGCGGCGTCCAGGTGAAGATCACCGTGGTGTGGTGGCTCGCCTTCGCCGCCCTGGCCACCTGGGTGCTGCTGCGCACCAAGTACGGCAACTGGATCTTCGCGGTCGGCGGCAGCCGGGAGTCCGCCCGCGCGGTCGGCGTCCCCGTCACCTTCACCAAGATCACGCTGTTCATGCTGGTCGGCTTCGGCGCGTGGTTCGTCGGCATGCACCAGCTCTTCTCCTTCAACACCGTGCAGTCCGGCGAGGGTGTCGGCCAGGAGCTGATCTACATCGCCGCGGCGGTCATCGGCGGCTGTCTGCTCACCGGCGGCTACGGCTCCGCCATCGGCCCGGTCTTCGGCGCCTTCATGTTCGGCATGGTGAACCAGGGCATCGTCTTCGCCGGCTGGAACCCCGACTGGTTCAAGGCCTTCCTCGGTGTGATGCTCCTCGGCGCCGTCCTCATCAATCTGTGGGTCCGCCGCGCGGCGACCCGGAGGTGATCGGAAATGACCAGCAAGACCCCCGGCGCACCCGCCACCCACGGGGCCGTCCTCGCGGACCCCGCGCCCGAGACCGGCCGGCCGATCGTCGAACTGCGCGGCGCGGGCAAGGCCTACGGCAACATCCGCGCCCTGCACGGCGTCGACCTCGCCGTCCAGCCCGGCAGGGTGACCTGCGTGCTCGGCGACAACGGCGCCGGCAAGTCCACCCTCATCAAGATCATCTCGGGGCTGCACCAGCACACCGAGGGCGAGTTCCTCGTCGACGGGGAGGCCGTGCGCTTCGCCACCCCCCGCGATGCCCTCGCCCGGGGCATCGCCACCGTGTACCAGGACCTCGCCACGATCCCGTTGATGCCGGTGTGGCGCAACTTCTTCCTCGGCTCCGAGATGACCAAGGGCCCCTGGCCCGTCCGCCGCCTCGACATCGCCCGCATGAAGCGGACCGCCGACGAGGAACTGCGCAACATGGGCATCGTCCTGGACGACCTCGAACAGCCCATCGGCACCCTCTCCGGCGGCCAGCGCCAGTGTGTCGCGATCGCCCGCGCCGTCTACTTCGGCGCCCGCGTCCTCATCCTCGACGAGCCCACCGCAGCCCTCGGCGTCAAGCAGTCCGGCGTGGTCCTCAAGTACATCGCCGCGGCCCGCGAACGCGGCCTGGGCGTCATCTTCATCACCCACAACCCCCACCACGCCTACCTGGTCGGCGACCACTTCAGCGTGCTGCGCCTGGGCACCCTCGAACTCAGCGCCGCCCGCGCTGACATCACCCTCGAGGAACTCACCAACCACATGGCGGGCGGCGCCGAGCTAGCCGCCCTCAAGCACGAACTGGCGCGGGTCGGCGGGGTCGACGTGGAGGCGCTCCCGGAGACGGAGACGGAGACGGAGACGGAGACGGTGCCCGGGCCGGAGCCGGAGACGGTGCCCGGGCCGGAGCCGGAGACGGTGCCCGGGCCGGAGCCGGCTCCAGAGGTCCCCGCGCCCGGCACCACCACGCCGCGCACCACCACGCAGGACACGGCCGCGCCCGACGTGGCCGCGACGGACACCTCCGTGTCCGACACTGCTGCTTCCGGCACCGTCGAAGGGAAGGCCTGACATGCCCTCTGCCCTGGACCGTATCCGCGTCGGCTCGGCCCCCGACTCATGGGGCGTCTGGTTTCCCGACGACCCCCGGCAGGTGCCCTGGGGTCGTTTCCTGGACGAGGTCGCCGAGGCCGGGTACGAGTGGATCGAACTGGGCCCCTACGGTTACCTCCCCACCGACCCGGCCCGGCTCACGGACGAGGTGACGCGGCGCGGCCTCAAGGTCTCCGCCGGCACCATCTTCTGCGGCCTGCACCGAGGTCCGTCCGCATGGGACGCCACCTGGGAGCAGGTCGGCCGGGTCGCCGCCCTCACCCGGGCCATGGACGCGGAGCACCTCGTCGTCATCCCGTCCTTCTGGCGCGACGACAAGACCGCCGAGATCCTGGAGCCGCCGGAGCTGACCGGCGAGCAGTGGACCCACCTGACCCGGGGCATGGAACGCCTCGGCCACGAGGTGAGGGAGACGTACGGCCTCGACATCGTCGTCCACCCGCACGCCGACACCCACATCGACACCGACGAGCACGTCGAGCGCTTCCTCGACTCCACCGACTCCGACCTGGTCGGCCTCTGCCTGGACACCGGCCACTACGCCTACTGCGGCGGCGACAGCGTCAAGCTGATCGAGACGTACGGTGAGCGCATCGGCTACCTGCACCTCAAGCAGGTCGACCCGGACATCCTCGCCGACGTGCGGGCGGGCGGGGTGCCGTTCGGGCCGGCCGTGCAGCGCGGGGTGATGTGCGAGCCGCCCACCGGCGTGCCCGAGCTGGGACCGGTGCTCACGGCGGCCCAGAAACTGGGCGTGGACCTCTTCGCCATCGTCGAGCAGGACATGTACCCCTGCGAGCCCGACAAGCCCCTGCCCATCGCCGCCCGCACCCGCAGGTTCCTGCGTTCCTGCGGCGCCTGAGGCCGACCGCGCCGGTGGGACGGGTCCCGCCGGCGCGCGCCGCTCGGCGGGCCGTTGTCAGTGGTGCGCGCTAGCGTGCACAGCACTGGCACTTCGTCCCATCACGGGAGGCAGTCATGACCTCACGTCTCAATCCCTACCTCAACTTCGACGGCGACGCCCGGCAGGCGATGGAGTTCTACGAGCAGGTGTTCGGCGGCACCCTTGCGCTCAACACCTACGGCGCGTCCGGCGACTCCGACAGCCCTCACGCCGACAAGGTCATGCACGGCATGCTGGAGACACCTGGCGGCTTCACCCTGATGGGCGCCGACACGCCGCCCGGGATGACGCACAGCCCGGGGAACACCTTCTCGGTGAGCCTCAGCGGCGACGACGAGGCCGAGCTGCGCGGCTACTGGGAGAAGCTGTCCGACGGCGGCTCCGTCGCCGTGCCGCTGGAGAAGCAGATGTGGGGCGACGTCTTCGGCATGTGCACGGACCGGTTCGGCGTCACCTGGATGGTGGACATCAGCGAGCCGGCGAGCTGACCACGCGGCCCGCGCGTCCGCCGGCCCGCGCGTCCGCCGGCCCGCACGCCCGGCTCATCCGCGCCGTACCTCCGCGAGCGTCACAGGCCGGTGCTCGTGCAGGGACAGCGTGCACGCCTCGGCGGTCCAGCCCGCCTCCAGCGCGTCCTCGATCGTGCAGGGGGAGGGACGGGTGCCGGCGACGACCTCGGTGAACGCGGTGAGTTCGGCGCGATAGGCGGCGGCGAAGCGGTCCATGAAGAAGTCGTGCGGAGTGCCGGCCGGGAAGGTCACGCCGGGCTCCACCGAGCGCAGCGGCAGCTTGTCCCCCAGGCCGACGGCGATGGAGTCGGCGAAACCGTGGATCTCCATGCGGACGTCGTAACCACGCGCGTTGTGACGGCTGTTGGAGACCACCGCGATCGTGCCGTCGTCCAGGGTGAGGACAGCGCCGGTGGTGTCGGCGTCGCCCGCGTCCTTGATGAAGTCGGCGCCGCGGTTGCCGCCGACGGCGTACACCTCGGTCACCTCGCGGCCGGTCACCCAGCGGATGATGTCGAAGTCGTGCACCGAACAGTCGCGGAAGATGCCCCCGGAAGCGGCGATGTACGCGGCCGGCGGCGGCGCCGGGTCAAGGGTGGTCGACCGCACGGTGTGCAGCGTGCCCAGCTCGCCCCCCTGCACGGCCGCGCGCGCGGCGACGAAGCCGGCGTCGAAGCGGCGGTTGTAGCCGATCTGGACCGGCACGTCATGGCCCGCGACCGCCTTGAGCACCTCGACGCCCTCCGCCATGGTGCGCGCGACCGGCTTCTCGCAGAAGACGGGGATCCCGGCCTCCACGGCGGCCAGGACCAGGCCAGGGTGGGCGTCGGTCGCCGCCGCGACGACCACCCCGTCCACCCCGGCGGCCAGCACCGCCTCGGGCGAGTCCGCCACCTCGGCGCCGAACCGCTCGGCAGCGGCCCTCGCGGCGTCCGCGAACGGGTCGGCGACGACGAGCGAGTCGACGGCGCCGAGACCGGAGAGGCTCTCGGCATGGAAGGCGCCGATGCGGCCGAGGCCGAGGATTCCGATACGCATGGTTCTCTTCGCTCCTTGTGCGTGGTTGCCGCGGCCGGTGACGGGGTGCCGGTGATGACCGGTGCCAGGAGGTCGGGGCCGGTGACGGGGGGGGGGCGGAGACGGGGAGGCCGCGCTGGACGCGCCGCAGGCGCGCCGACCGGTGTGGGCGATGGTTCCGGTGGTGCTCCGCCGGATGCTCCGCCGATGGTCCGCCCTCACCCCTCGGGTCGGACCTCGACCCACGCGCCGCGGTCGGCCGACCGCGCCATCGAGTCCAGTACGGCCGCGCTGTACACCGCGTCCGGCAGAGTGGCGCCGTGCGGGGTGTCCTCCGCGATCGAGCGCAGGAAGCGGTGGGCCTCCACCACCTTGAGGTCGTCGTAGCCCATGGCGTTCGCGGCGCCCGGCTGGAAGGCGGCGAACTCGCCGTGCCCCGGGCCGACGTGGACGGTGCTGACCGGCTGGTCCTGGTACGCCGTGCCGCGGCTGACGCCCAGTTCGTTCATGCGGCGGAAGTCCCAGAAGACCGCGCCCTTCGTGCCGTGCACCTCGAAGCCGTAGTTGTTCTGTTCACCGACCGACACCCGGCAGGCCTCCAGGACTCCGCGGGCGCCGGAAGTGAAGCGCAGCAGGCAGTTGACGTAGTCCTCGTTCTCGACCTGACCGGGCTCGCCGCCCGCTGCTCGGGAGTGACCGGCCCCGGTGGGCCCGGCGGCCGGGCGGGCCCGCTCAGGCAGGAAGACCGCCGTGTCGGCGGTCAGCGACGCGATGTCGCCGAGCAGGAAGCGGGCCAGGTCGGCGCCGTGCGAGGCCAGGTCGCCGAGCACCCCGCTGCCGCCGCGCTCCCGCTCGTAGCGCCAGGTCAGAGCGGACTCGGGATGGGCGGCGTAGTCGCTGAGGAGACGGATACGGACATGCGTGACGGTGCCGATCCCGCCTCCCGTGATCAACTCGCGGGCAGCCTCGACGGCGGGGGCGTTGCGGTAGTTGAAGCCGACCGCGCCCTGGACACCGGCCTTGGCGACCGCGTCCGCCACCGCCCGGGCGTCCTCGGCGCTCAGGCCGACCGGCTTCTCGATCCAGATGTGTTTGCCGGCCTCGGCCATCGCGACGGCGATCTCGCGGTGCAGGAAGTTGGGGGCGGTGATGCTGACCGCCCCCACGCGCGGGTCGGCGGCCACGTCGCGCCAGTTCCGGGTCGTCGATGCGAACCCGAACTGAGCGGCGGCCTCCTCGGCCCGCCCCGGCACCTCCTCGGCGACCGTCACGAGCTCCGGGCGCAGAGGGAGTTGCGGGTAGTGGTGCCGGACACGGGCGTACGCCTGGGTGTGCACCCGGCCCATCCAGCCGAAACCGACGACGGCGACACCCAGTGCATCCACCATGAAAGCCCCTCTTCGGACCGGTCCCTGCTCTGTCCCGCCCACCCTGGGCGGAGCATCGGCATCATGTCAACCTTTTGACAGGACAAAGTCCCGGCGAGGCCGAGACGTCCCGCCCCCCGGGTCACCGTCCCCGGCGCGACAGCCACGCCGCGGTCACGGCGCCGGAGATGTTGTGCCAGACGGAGAAGATCGCGGCCGGCAGGGCCGCCAACGGGCTGAAGTGGGCGGTGGCCAGGGCGGCCGCGAGACCGGAGTTCTGCATGCCGACCTCGAAGGCCATGGCACGGCTGGCCGGTTCGCCGAGCCGGCCGAGGCGCCCGGCGCCGTAACCGAGGGCCAGTCCGAGGCCGTTGTGCAGCACCACGGCGACGAACACCAGCCCCGCGGCCGACTTGATGGCGTCGGCGCTGCCCGCCACCACCACTGCCACGATCACTGAGATCGTCAGCGCGGACAGCCAGGGCAGCGCCGGCAGTGCCCGCTCCACGTACCGCCCCGCCACCAGCCGTACGGCCAGGCCCGCGACGACCGGAAGCAGCACCGTCTTGAGGATGTCCGTGACCATGGACCCGGCGTCCACCGGCAGGTACTCGCCGGCCAGCAGCAGCGTCAGCGGCGGAGTGACCAGCGGGGCGACGAGCGTCGAGACGGTGGCGACGGAGACCGACAGGGCCACGTCACCCCGGGCCAGGTATGTCACCACGTTGGAGGCCGTGCCGCTGGGGGCGCAGCCGACGAGGATCACACCGGCGGCGAGTTGCGGGGGCAGGTCGAGCAGGTGGGCGACGGCCCAGCCGAGCCCCGGCATGATCACGTAGTGGGCGACCAGGCCGAGGACCACTGCCCAGGGACGCTTGGCGACCCCCCGGAAGTCCTCCGGGGTCATGGTGATGCCCATGCAGAACATCACGACACCGAGCAGATACGGCACCGACTCGCTCCACCCGGTGAAACTTCCGGGGAGCAGCAGGCCGACGGCGCCGGCCAGGAGGACGAGGACGGGGAAGACGGTCACGGCGCGCCGCGCGGAGCGGTCACCGGTGGCGTCGTCGCTGCCGTTGCCGAGTCGTTCGGGTTGCTCGGGTTGCTCGGGACGTTCGGGACGTTCGATTCGCACCGTGCGAGGAAACGCCTGGTGCGCGGGGCGACGCAGAGCCGTCTCGCGATGTGATCGTCGGGAGGTCCGGCGCTGTGCGGCACGCTTCCTGCACGTCGCAGGAGGCGGCTGGACGGGACGGCCGGCGACTCCGCCCCACTCCGCGGATGAGGTAAGCTCGACCTGCGCGATCACACGAGACGCACGAGCAGACGTGGGACACGCACCGGGACGTGGCGCAGCTTGGTAGCGCACTTGACTGGGGGTCAAGGGGTCGCAGGTTCAAATCCTGTCGTCCCGACTGGAGACAGTCGCGGATCAGGGCCGGTTTTGGAGAAATCCGAAACCGGCCCTTGATTGTTACTGGGGATCAGTTGAGGACCAGCGCCCTCGACCCGGGTCGGTGGGTCATGACGATCGGACTCGGCAGGGAGCCACGGGTGCCCGCGCCGCGCCGAGATGCGCGGGGAGTGCTTCGGGAACGGGTCCTCGACGCCAACCGGGGCCGTTCCCCCGCTGCCCACGGCCGAGAGGAGCGAAGCCCTGGAAGGTCACCTCGCGGCGGGTCTTGAAACCGACGCGCTCGTAGAGGGCGATCGCGCCGCCGTTCGCCTCGGCCACGTGCAGGAAGGGGCGTTCAGCGCGCGCCGAGGGGTACCGCTGGGATCCCTCCGTACGCCGTGCTCTGCGGCGGCTGCTGGCGGACGAGGCCTTCGCGGGATTCCGGGAGGACTGCCACGACGGACGGCCTCCACGCCACCACCAGCGGCACGTTCACGAAGATCCTGTACGGGATGGCAGGGGGGGGGAAGCCGGGGGGAGGCAAGGGCCGCAGGTTCGCTTCCCGCCGTCCCGACTCGACTGGCCCGCGGTGAAGGGCCGGTTCCGGAGACGTCCGGAGCCGGCCCTCGGTCACGCGGCGTGGGACGAGCGTGCCCGCCACGACTCCTCGGTCGCGCTCGCCCCGTCGCGGCTACTGCTCGCAGCTCCCGGCGAACGTCGCGCGGGTCACCACGTCCGTGGCGGCGGCCGAGGTGTCGAGCCACGCGATGCGCTGCCCGTCACCGAGGGAGGGCGCCAGCTGGGCGCCGGACGAGCAGGACACCCTGCTGAAGGCGTTCTGGCCGGCGAGGACGTCCGCGGTCGTGGCCACCTGCACCTTGCCGGGACCGGTCCAGGAGCCGAGCGAGCCCCAGAGGTCGTACGTGGAGTACGCGAAGTAGTCGTCGGTCACCGAGAACTGGGCCAGATAGAGGCTCGACGGGTGCTCGAGCCGGTCCATCAGCGTCAGGTCGGAGACCGGCGCGGACCCGATGCTGGTGGTCGGGAAGAACAGTCCGCCGCTGATCCGGTAGAAGACGTGGTCGGAGGTGAGCTGGATGTCCGAGATGCTGTTCAGCAGCCAGCCCGGGACGCGCTTGTTCTGGGTCGTCCCCGTGGCGATGTCGTACACGTGCAGATAGCTCGCGTCGGCCCCGCCGGCCCAGGCGACCGTTCCGTCGTGCAGGGCGAGGCGTGCGGCCCGGGTGCCGGCCTCCGGGGTGAGGTTCACCGTCCGGCCCTTCGCCGTGCGCAGTATGACGTCTTGTTCGCCGTCCGCGGTGGTGCGGATGTAGGCGAGCTTGCCGTCCTCGGTAACCGGCTCGGTCTCGTCGGCGTCCGGGTCGTCGACCAGCTTCTTGATCGCGCCCTGGCCCTTGGCGCCGGTCCGGTACAGGCCGATGCCGTCGGCGGTGATGCGGGTGAAGACCATCCGGTCGTCGTCGAGGGACGGGTCCAGGAGGTAGGCGTCGTCCTCGGCCACCTCGCGCTGCGACGCGCCGTGCTGCTTGCTGAACCGCCCGACGGTGATGCCGAAGGCGGCGGATCCGCGGTCCCAGGCGATCGCGTCGCCGTGGCTGATGGCGTACACGTCACCGTTGATCTGCGCGGCCTGCTCGTCGACGCCGCTGTAGACCTCGTAGGCCGGCAGTACGTCACGGCCGATGGTGGTGCCGTCGTGCGTGCTCCCCTTGTACTCCCAGCCCTTCACGATGCCGTGGACACCGAACGCCTTGCCGACGGCGGCCAGTTCCGCCTCGGAGACCTTCAGTGACCTGGCGGCCAGCGTCGCGGCGTTGCGCATGTCCGTGAATCCGGACAGGGGAGTGAGGTAGTTCTGCGCGGCCCGGTAGACGATCCGGTCCGCGAGCTGGGGGTCGATGCTCTTGCGCAGGTCCCACAGGGCTCCGCCGACGATGGTCGAGTTGTAGTGCACACCGCCGTTGTCGATGTCGAGCGTGATCGGTTCGTAGTCGCGCTGGGCGTTGCGGCGGTCGTTGAGATCCCGCAGCGCGCACTCCTCCAGCGGTTTGGTGCCGTTGCACAGGTACTCGCCGACCAGACCGGACTTCGGGTCGTCCATGGAGACGCCCTTGTCCTCGACTTCCATCGCGTTGCCGAAGTAGTCGGATATCGCCTCGTTGAGGGCACCCGGCTGGTTCAGGTAGACCAGGCCCGCGCTGTGCTCGGTGACGCCGTGCGTCATCTCGTGACCCACCACGTCCAGGCCCACGGACAGGGGTACGCCGTCCATATGGCCGTAGACCATCTTGGAGCCGTCCCAGAAGGCGTTGGCGTAGTCGTTGCCCCCGTTGGAGACGTTCACCACCGAGTGGATGCTGCCGCCCTTGCCGTCGATGCCGTCGCGGCCGAGCTCGTTCTTGTAGAACTCGTAGACCTTCGCGGCGTTGAGGTGCGCGTCGACGGCACCGGAGTCGGTGTTCGCGCCGTCGAAGCGGTCGGTCGGGGAGGTCACCAGCGGCACACTGTCGGCCACCGGGCCGCCGACCAGGTCCTTGTAGTTCGCCCGCTGGGCGTCGTAGGTGCGTATCTGACCGCCGGCCGCGGCGTACATGGGGCGGCTGGAGTCGACCAGCGTGTACGTGCCCTCGGCCGGCCGGTCGGCGTTCAGCCGCACCTCGGAACCGTCGACCTGTACACCGGTGGCGGCCACGGGAGAGGCGTCCGCGGCGTGGAGGTTGTTGTACGAGAGGGCGAGCGCGCCGACACGGGCGTCGACGTACGCCTCCTGCCGTACCGGGCTGCCGTTCCTCTTCGCTCCCGTGACGGTGAAGTGCCAGGCCAGCCGGCCACCCTGCGCGTCCGGCAGTACGACGAGGCCGTTCTTCGCGGTGCGGGCGGCCTGGATGCCGGCGAGGTCGCGGTCCAGCGTGAAGAGGCGTTCGAGGGCGGTGGATTCGTCCACCTCGGGCGTGGTGGAGACCGTCAGCTCGGTGTAGAGCGTGCCGGTGGCGGAGGTGACGCGCCGACCGTCGCCGTCGCTCTCGGTCTGCACCGCGTACCGGGCCCCGAAGACCGGGACACCGTGGTGGAGCTGCTCGAAACGGACCGCCTTCTGCTTTCCGTCCCCGGTGGTGCCGACCGTCCTCAGCTCCGACACGGGCACCTTGTAGACGTCCTGATGGGCTCTCAGGTGTTCCCGCGCGGCCTGGGCCGGGGATCCGTCCCGCGGTTCGTCGTCCAGTCCCTGCGTCATCGCGGGGGCGACCGGTGCCGGCGTCGCGGCGGGCGAACCGCCGGCACCCGGCGTCTCCTCGGCCCACGCCGGCGCCGCCAGCAGCGCGGAACCGCAGGCCGCGGCCACGATGCCGATCGCGACTGCACGGTGTACAGGTCTCTTCCTCACACATGCCTCCCCATCACACAGGCAACACCGGCGCCCAGTGGTCACCGGTGCCTACGGTGTCTTGATGGTTCGTCATGTCGCGGAGCCCAACAAGGCCCGGGGAGCGGCGCAAAGGCGCCTTGGCGCAAAGGCGCCACGCCGACGGCAGGGCGACACCCCGTGAACAGCGGTCCGACGGCCCCGGCAGGCTCAGTCCAGCCAGTCGGCTCTGCCCGCATGCCAGCCGAGCTGGAAACGGGTCGTCGCCCCCGCCCGCCGCATCAGCGCACCCAGTCTGCGCTGCACGGTGCGGTGCCCCATGCCCAGTTGGCGGGCGATGGCCGCGTCGGTCAGGCCGACGTGCAGCAGCGACAGTATCCGGCGGTCGATCGCGTCGATCGCGTCGACTGCCTCGACCGGATCGACCGGATCGACCGTCTCCCGCGGTGCGGCCCGGGCACGGCGTTTCGTACCCTCCTCCGTCGCGCCGTCGAAGGCGCGCAGGAGCCTCCCTCGCTCGAAGCACTGCTCGAACAGCGCCACCAGAGCGGTCAGCAGACCGCTGCCGTGCACCACCAGCGCCACCGGCTCGGCCTCGTCGTGCTCGGGGTCCAGCGGAAGGAGCGCCACGTGACGGTCGGCCATGACCATCTTGACGGGAACCTCCTCCACCACCGAGATCCGCTGTCCCTGGGCGACGAGACGGTCGAGCGACGCCGCGGCCTCGGGCCGCTCCAGCCACCCCCGTTCCACCACCGAACGCTGGAGCACACCACGCCGCATGGACTCGAGCTCCACCGCGTCGAGGTTGTCCTCGAAGCTGATGGCAGTCGGAATCCGCATGGCCGGCACCAGCGCGCACACCTCGCTGCGGGCCCGCTCCTGCATGGTGATCAGCCGACGGCGTATCGCCGCGGCCCCGGACAGTACCTCCACCGGCGCGCCGGAGATGCGGGCCTGCGCGGTGCGGTGCCGTTCGACGAGGTCGGTGACCTGGAACTCCGCCTGGTGCAGGGCGGTTCGGCGTGCCTCCAGCAGCGGCCCGAGTGCCAGCAGCGGCGAGGCCGCCTGGTAGCGGGGCGCGGCCTCGGGCTCCGCCCGCCGTACGTTGGCGAAGCCCCGTTCCACGAGCGTGTCCAGGGCGCGCCGTACCTCCTGCGGACCCAGCACTCCGGTGAGATCGGCCGGTTCGCTGCGGGGCCGGTCGACCAGCAGCCGGTAGACGACCTCCTCGTGTGCCCCGAGCCCGAGCAGCGTGAGCAGCGACGCCTCACCGGGGCGCTCCGCGAAGCCGTCCTCCTCGGCGGTACGGAGATCACCCGTGCGGGGCTGCGGCTCCCTCTCGGGCACGGACGTCGGCAACGTGGGTCCTCACTGTTCGGGCAGGCCTCCACGGTGCGTCGTGCGAACCACTGGAGGCGGGGGCACCGGGTCCCAGAGTACGCAGCCCACACGCGCCGACGTCTGGGCGCTCACCGAACGAGCGCCCGTGCCCGTACCCGTACCCGTACCCGTGGGTATGCCGATACCCACCCCATGCCGTGTCCGCCGCCCCCCCCCGCACGGCGGACACGGCATGGCAGGAAACGTCACCCTCCCCCGAAGGCGACGTTTCCCTCCCGTCCCCCCCCCCCCCCCCCCCCCCCCCCCCCCCCCCCCCCCCCCCCCCCCCCCCCCC
>NZ_BAABCQ010000053.1:13225-42188 GCF_039539045.1 Streptomyces marokkonensis | reverse complement strand
CCTACCCCGAAGTAGCCCGCGGGTTCGCGCTGACGCCGTCGACACCGGGGCTGACATCCGGGCCGGGCGGTGTGTGGCCCTGCCGGTGGGCGAGAGACGTCGTGGCCGACGGCGGCATCATCGACAGGTGATCGACGGGATCCTGCACCGGGTGCGGACCCGAGCGCGGTGGCGGGATTTTCTGGCCGGTGAGTCGCAGGAACCGACGCGTGAGTGGTTCACCGACAGTTATGAGTACGGCGGGTTCCGGCCGAACGGGCTCGGGGCGGGCGGCCCGTCATCGCTGCGGTGTGTCTGGCCGGTCGGCGATCCGAGTGCCGTGGTCGGAACGGGCTTGACCTTGACGCTGGGTCAACCCTCCATTCTTCCGGGAGGAGCTTCCGCGCAGTCGCCTGGAACAGCTCCGTGAAGGAGGCAGATGACCATGACAGCCCGATCGATCGCCGGTCCGGCGATTCGCGTGCAAGGTCTCAAAAAGTCGTACGGGCAGCTCGAAGTGCTGCGCGGTGTGGACTTCGACGTGGCGCCGGGCAGCATCTTCGCCCTGCTCGGTTCCAACGGAGCGGGCAAGACCACGACCGTGAGGATCCTCGCCACGCTCCTGAAAGCCGACGCGGGGGCGGCGAACGTCAATGGCTTCGGCGTCACCACGCAAGCGGCGAATGTGCGGGAGTCCATCAGTCTCACCGGACAGTTCGCGGCCGTGGACGAGATACTCAGCGGTCGGGAGAACCTCGCCCTGGTCGCCAGGTTGCGCCACATCAAGGACCCCGGCGCGACCGCGGACAACCTGCTGAGGCGTTTCTCGCTGAGCGAGGCGGGCGCGCGGCGAGTGGCCACGTATTCGGGTGGGATGCGCCGCCGACTGGACATCGCGATGAGCCTCATCGGGAATTCGCCGGTGATCTTCCTGGACGAGCCGACGGCCGGTCTTGACCCCGAGGCGCGCATCGAGGTGTGGGATGCGGTCAAGGAGCTCGCCGGCCACGGAACGACGGTGCTGCTCACCACGCAGTATCTGGACGAGGCAGAGCAGCTGGCCGACCGGGTCGCGATCCTCCACCAGGGGCGGATCATCGTCAACGGCACCCTCACCGAGCTCAAGCAGCTCTTCCCACCCGCCAAGGTCGAGTACGTCGAGAAGCAGCCGACTCTCGAGGAAATCTTCCTCGCAGTCATCGGTGGCAACGACAGGAGCGACGTCACTGGCACGACAACTGGGGGACGAGGATGACCACGTACTTCTTGAACGACACTGCCGCGCTCACGGGGCGGACCCTACGCCACGTCACACGCAGCGTGGACACCATCATCACGACCGCCATCACGCCGGTCGCCATGATGCTGATGTTCGTCTACGTGTTCGGCGGCGCCATCGACACCGGGTCGGTTCCGTACGTGAACTACATGCTGCCCGGCATCCTGCTCATGACCGTCGCCTCAGGCATCTCCTACACCGCGTACCGGCTGTTCACCGATGTGAAGAGCGGGATCTTCGAACGATTCCAGTCCATGCCGATCGCGCGGTCGGGTGTGCTGTGGGCCCACGTCGTCACCTCTTTGGTCGCCAACCTGATCGCGCTCGTGCTCGTCGTGGGCGTCGCTGTCCTCATGAGCTTCCGTTCAGGGGCAGGAGTGTCGGCATGGCTCGCGATCACCGGCATCCTGCTCCTGTTCACCCTGGCGCTGACCTGGCTCGCCGTGATCCCCGGGCTTTCCGCGTCGTCGGTCGAGGGCGCCGGCGCGTTTGCCTACCCCCTCATCTTCCTGCCGTTCGTCAGTTCGGCGTTCGTGCCCACAAAGACGATGCCCGGCCCGGTGCGCTGGTTCGCCGAACATCAGCCGGTGACGTCGATCGTCAACACGATCCGCAACCTGTTCGCCGAGCAGCCGGTCGGCGACGACATCTGGATCGCCCTCGCGTGGTGCGTCGGCATCCTCGTCGTGGCGTACGTCTTCGCGATGGCCGCCTATCGCCGGAAGATTGCCTGAGGCAGGCTGAGACCCATGCTCACCATCAGCCAGCTTGCGGCGTACGCCGGGGTGACGGTGCGGGCGGTACGTCACTACCACCGGATCGGGTTGCTGCCGGAGCCCGGGCGCGACCGGTCCGGATACCGGACCTACGACGCTGCCGCGGTCGTGCGACTGATCCGGATCCGCGCCCTCGCAGACGCCGGCGTCCCGCTGGCCCGGGTACAGGAACTCCTCGCCGCCGGCCCGGAGGAGTTCGCCGACGGCGTCCAGGAGATCGACAAGGCCCTGCGTGCCGAGATCCGGCGGCTGCAGGACACTCGCAGCCGACTCGCCAGGCTCGCCGCCGGAGAGCATCTGGCGCTTCCGCAGAGCGTTGTGGACTACCTCGACCGGCTGCGCGGTCTCGGCGTTGAGGAGCGGTACATCGAGATGGAGCGGGACGCCTGGATCATGATCGCCGCCCAGGTGCCGCATTCGATCGACTCCGTGATCGCCAAGAAGCGCGAGGAGCTGGACGACCCCGACATGGTGAAGCTCTACAGCCTTCTCAGCGGGGCACTCGACTGGCCGGCCGACGACCCGCGGGTCGTCGAGGTCGCCGACATCATGGAGCGCTTGATGGTTCGCGCCGTGGAGGCCGGAGAGGTAGGCGCCGATGACGGCATCGACGATCAGTTTGTCGATCTGCTGGACTCAACCATGGTCGAGTCCTCACCGCACGCCGCGCGGCTGGTGGCGATCCTGGAGGAGCGAGGCTGGAGGGGCTGGACCCGCATCGAGCGAGTGCCTGCCGACAGACTCAACACTGACCTGCCGCCATCGTGAAGGCAGGTCAACGTCCTGGAGTGCCGCTATGTGGGGGCACGTGCTTCCCGGGGCGGCCGTCTGCCTCAGTGAGGGACGGGGCCGAGGCGGTGGGGGTGGGCAGCGTGGATGTACTTCATGGAAGTGGTGATGGAGATTCCGAAGACACGGACGAGGTGGGCGGGCTCTTCGGTCTCGCGGGCCTCATCCAGGATTCTGTCGGCGCGAACTGCGCCCCGAGCCAGACCGGCGGGATCGAAGCGCCTGTAGACGTAGAGGGTCAGACCCTCGCCGATCAGACCCTCGCCGGTCTGGTCGTGGACGCGCGGGGCGTCGGTGGCGGCTTGAGACAACGCCCGGGCGCCGCCCGGCTCCATGGGAGCGGCCGTCATCCTGGTGGCCGCCGTCATGTCCGCGCTGCCCCCGCTTCGCCGAACTCCAGCGCCCTGTGAGCTTGACGACCGCGGTAGTCGTGTCCACCAGGACGCCGACGGGGCCGCGCGGGTTGCCGCCGGTCAGGGAAGGGCGGTGGCAGTACGGCCGCCTGTGACGCGAAGAAGGTCCAGTTTTCCCGCCCCGCTGCTTCCGGTCGCTGCCGTGTAGGTGACCATGCGCAGGTCTGCGCCGGGGACGATGAGGACGTCGCAGTCGAGCAGGATGTCGCCGATCTCCGGGTGCCGGATCGTCTTGCGGTCCGTCGTGTGCTGGGCGGCGGCCGTCCGCGTGGCCCAGTGATGGGCGAACGCATCGGATATTTCTCGCAGTTCACGCACGAGACGATCGAGCTGGGCGTCCCCGGGGTAGCGGGACACGGCGTCCTTGAGGTCGGCGACGATCGACTCCGCGAAGGCGTCCTGTCCGCGCTCGGATCGGACGGGCAGCATCGAGGCGTGTGCGGCGCCGTTGCCGAAGAGCGCGCGGGCGAGGTTCCGTTCGGCGGTCGGGAGGACGGCGGGGTCACCGTGCAGGGCGCTCCACGTGGTGTTCCACCACACCAGCGACCAGTCGGCGGTGAACACCCCGATCGGTACGTCACCCAGGCGTGCGACGAGCCGTTGGACGCCCGGGGGTACATGGGTGCTGACCGTCCCGTCCTGGGGCGGAAGGAGGCCGGCGCTTCGGTACAGCCGGTCGCGCTCGGCGCGGGTGAGCTGAAGGGCCCGGGAGAGGGCCCCGACGACCTGGGCAGAGGGATTCTTCGCGCGTCCCTGTTCCAGGCGGAGGACGTAGTCGACGGAGAGCCCGGCCAGCTGTGCGAGCTCCTCGCGGCGCAGCCCCGGGGCACGGCGGCCGTCCGTCATCGTGAAGCCGGCGTCGGCCGGGGACAGCCGGTCGCGCCAGGCGCGCAGGAGTACGGCGAAATCGGAGCGGTGGGAAGCCATGGGTTCATTCTCGCCGCGCGGCGCCGGACGAGCCTGGGTACTGCCAGTCCTAGTGACGAGGACTGCACTGGTTGGCGGTGGCGCCACCGGCGAACGTGGAGATGCGCCCGAGCCGGGCGCCGTCGTTCAGCCAGTCGAGGAGCCTTCCATGGAGCACACCATCGTGATGACGGGCGCGAGCCGCGGGATCGGCCGCGTCGCCGCGGAACACATCCTGCGCCGGTCGCCGGACGCGCACCTCCTGGTCGTGGCCCGGGGCTCCTCCGGCACTCAGCTCACCGCGGAGCTCGGCGCGGGCGGGCACACGGTGTCGCACGTCTCGGCGGACCTCGGCGCGCTGGCCAGTGTCCGCTCGGCCGCCGGCGAGATCCGCGGCCGGCTCGACCGCGGTGACCTGCCGCCCCTGCGCGGCTTCGTGGGCAACGCCGGCATCCAGTACACCAACGCGCTGACTGAGGGCTTCGACGGTTTCGAGGCCACCTTCGCCGTCAACGTGCTCGCCAACCACCTGTTCGTCCGACTGCTCCAGGACCGCTTCACCGCTCCCGCCCGGATCGTGATCACCGCCAGTGACACCCACTTCGGCGACTTCAGGCACAACATGGGCATGGTGCCCGGCCCGGCCTGGAAGTCTCCGGGCGTCCTCGCACGCACGGGCGCCTTTCCGAAGCCGGACACCGCGGCCGGCGGGCGTAGCGCGTACTCGACGAGCAAACTGGCCGTCATCTACCTTGTGCACGAGTACGCGCGCCGGTTGCCGACCGGTGTCGACGCCGTCGCCTACAACCCCGGGTTCGTCCCCGGCACCGGCCTCGCCCGCAACGCAGGACCCGTCTCCCGGTTCGCGATGCGCCGCATCATGCCGGTGATGGCCCTGACCCCGTTCGCCACCAGCCGCAGTGCCGCCGGCCGCTACCTTGCCGACGTCGTCCTCGGCACGACCCATGCGCCGACCGGTTCCTACGTCGACCGCAACCGTGCGGACCGCTCGTCGCGGGAGTCCTACGACCCGCAGCGCGAAGGCGAGCTCTGGCAGGCCGCCGAGCGATTGACCGCGGCGCACGCAGCCAGGGCGGACACGGTTCCTGGCGACGTGACGAACGGATCGCCCCGATAGATCGAGCAGCGACCGGATGGCCAGGCCGGAAACAGTGAAACGCGACCGCGGCCGGGTCCTGACCCAGGTCAGCCCGGTACTGCCGGCTTGCTGCCGGTAGGCACACGCTGGGCGGCGCGACAGGGCCGCCGGCGGCGAGGTTGTCCTCGCCGGCGTTTCGGTCTCCGCGACCAGATGGGCCGGCGGGGTGGCGCGCCCAGGCCTCTTCCCGGCGCTCTACTCGGGTTGCGGGGTCTTCCGTGCCCGTTCCAGGTGCCGTCGGGCTTTGAGCCGGTTCCCGCAGGTCTTCATCGAACACCACCGTGCGGTGTTGGCGCGACTGCGGTCCAGTAGGAAGAGGCGGCATTCGGAGTTCCCGCACGGCCGCAGTCGCCCGGGCATACGCTCTTTGACGTCCGCCCAGGCGAGGACGAGTTCGACGGCGAGCCTGCGCTCCGGCGGCACCTCCAAGCGCCACTCGATGCCCGACGCGCTGGGCTGCGGGACTTTGCGGACGCCTGCGAGGACTTGGTCCAGTCGGAACTCCGCTGTTGATGTGCCCGACTCGATCGCCTGGAGCGTGTCCCGGGCGGTGCGCAACCATCGGCGCCCCTCGTCGCCGCCGGGACCTCCGTGCTCGCGTGCCCATCTGTCCACCTCGTGGTCATCACGCCAGAGGTCCTGGGGTCTGCCGTCCGCGACAGGGGTGCTGTTCAGCGCCTGCATGAGGGCTTGGTCGTCCAGCACGTGCCCCACCTTCCCAGCTAACTTCATCGAGTTGTTTGACAGGTTACCTCGAGAGGGGTCTACTGACCCTTGAAGGTAACCATCAAGAATGCTTGAAGGGGTTAATCATGGTGGAGATCCGGCACCAGTACGCGACAGTGCGCGGACATCGCGTCTTCTACCGCGAGGCAGGACCCAGCCAGGCGCCCACGCTCGTCCTCCTGCACGGGTTCCCCTCCAGCTCACGCATGTTCCGCCACCTCATTCCGGCACTGGCCGACCGATTCCACGTCATCGCCCCCGACCACCTCGGCTTCGGCAACTCCGACACCCCGCCCGCGGACTCGTTCACCTACACCTTCGACTCCCTGACCGACATCACCGAATCCCTTCTGGCCCAGCTCGGCGTCACTCGCTACGCCCTGTACGTCCAGGACTACGGCGCACCCATCGGCTGGCGGCTGGCCCTGCGCGACCCGGAGGCGGTCACCGCGGTGATCACACAGAACGGCAATGCCTACGAGGACGGCTTCGTACCGGACTTCTGGAAGCCCGTATGGGCGTACGGCGAGGACCCGGGCCCCCGGACCGAGCCTGCGGTCCGCGCCGCCCTGTCGCTCGACGCCATCCGCTGGCAGTACCTGCACGGTGTGGCCCGACCCGAGCTCGTCGATCCCGACACCTGGGCCGCTGACCACCGAGAGGTCAACCGGCCGGGAAACGACCTCGTGCAGCTCGACCTGTTCCGCGACTACGCCACCAACCGCCCCCTCTACCCCCGGGTGCACGCCTACTTCCGGGAACGCCAGGTCCCTCTCCTCGCCGTCTGGGGCGCGGGTGACGAGATTTTCGGCCCGGACGGAGCGCGCGCCTTCATACGGGACCTGCCGGACGCGGAGATCCACCTGGTTCCCGGAGGCGGACACTTCCTGCTCGAAAGCCACCTGGACACCGTGGCCGGGTACATCCGTGGATTCCTGACCACTGCCGAAGCACCACGATGAAGCCCGCGAAGAGCCCTCGGCGCCATGCGCTCGGCCGGCTGCCACCCGCGAGGGCCGCGATCAGCGATCGAGGCGGTAGGACGGCACCCAGGGCGGGCCTTCGGCGGCCACGACGACGCCGGGACCGGTACGGAACCGATCACGCAGTGGGTGGGGGAGGCGCCGGGTGTCGGGCGGACGGCAGGCCGGGCTGCCAGGCTCTTGGCCGGACGAGCCGGCACCGTGAAGGACGTCCACACCGATCCGTGATCACCGGTCAAGCCCAGAGGCCGACTCCTCCCGCGCACCCCGTGGCGTTCCGCGTCGCGGACGCAACGGCCGGGTTTCCCGCCGTCACTGGCCGAGGAGCCGAGCCTGTTGTCCGGCCGACAGGCGCCCCGGCAGCGGTTCACGACACTCATCAGTATGGTCACGATGGGCGGGGCCGTCCTGTTCCCGCCGCCTGTGGTGTGGGATGACTGGAACCAGGAGCACGATCAAGAGAGCGCACATGGTGTACAGGACACCCAGCCAGTAACACGAGCACGACAAGTAAGGAAAAGGGGGAAGGATGGCGCGAGCGAAGGCGCAGAGCCTACGGAGGGTGGCCTCAGCGGTGGCCTCCGGTGCGGGTCCCCGGGAGGCGGCCGAGGAGGAAGTCCGGCGGCGCACGGGGACGTCGGTCGGCCGGCCGCAGAGCCGGGGACGGACTGGCCAGGAGCGGTACGCCGACGAGGAGTCGTACGCGCCGGAGGAGGAGGGCATGGACCCCGCCGACTTTCCGGCCGCGAGGGAACAGGGCGGCTCCATCGCCACGGTCATGGTGCAGAAGACCGTCTCCCTCGACGAGGCCGGCGAGGCGCTCAACCAGAGCGAGCAGCAGCGTGAGGGCGGCGAGCAGGTCCACGCGATCTGCCCGATGGTGCTCCCGAAGGGCCGCTCCTTCCTGAGCATGCTCCCGGTGCTGTCGCTGCTCGTCCTGGGCGCGGTGGGCACCACGGTCGTGTCGACGGTGGACGACTCCCCGCTGACCAACCCGCTCTTCGGGTTGCACTACTGGGTCATCTCCCTGGCCGCGGTTGCCTTCGTGTGGTGGCGGCAGGGCATGGTGATGGTCCCGGACGGCTGCCAGGCGCTGATCACGCGCTTCGGGAAACTGGAGAAGGTCGTCGGCCCGGGCCGGGTGATCCTGATCAGCCCGTGGAAGCGGGTCTCGTACATCCTCAACACCACCCGTGAGTACCCGTTCAACGCGCCGGTGCGCGAGGCGCCGACCAAGGGCGGCGTGAAGGCCTCGATCGACCTGTTCATCCAGTTCCGGATCAGCGACGCGACCGAGTTCGTCTACACACTGGGTGCGGTACGCGGCTTCGAGGAGAAGCTGAGCAACGCGGTGAGCGAGACGATCCGCAGCCTCATCTACGAGCAGGAGGCCGCCGGGATCTACGACATGGTCGGCGAGGACACCAGTCGGCTCCTTGAACAGCTGAACCAGCAGTTCCGGCCCGCGGTCGAGCTGACCAACGCCAACATCACGCACGCGGAGCCGTCCGACCGCAACTACCGCATGGACCTGGCCGCCCCGGAGATGGTGCGAATGGCGAAGGAGGCGTACACCCACGAGTACGCGCTGATGTTGCGCAAGGAGCAGGACGAGGGCGACCTGAGCAAGGAACTGGCGACCAGCCACGAGACGCTCTCCGCGATCCATGCCGACATCGCCCAGTACCAGGCCCAGATGGACACCGCCGTGGAGCGTGAGACCAATCGCGCCCAGGCCCTTGCCCGCCAGCGCTACGTGCAGGCCGAGTCCGAGGCGAAGGCCAACGCGGCCCTGCTGGAGGCACAGGCACTCGACATCCGCGCGGTCACCGCGGCCGAGGCTCCCGAGATCCTCGAGTACCGCTACCAGCAGCAGATCCTCGACACCCTTGAGCAGGTCGCCGACCATCTGCCGCGCCTCGTCCGCATCGGCGGTTCGGCGGACGGCAACGGCGCCGCCGGGGTCGACTTCCTGCAGCTGGCCCGGGAGATGGTCGGCGAGCGCGGCGAGGAACTGTTCAGCGAGGCGGACATGGCCGCCATGCGCAGGCAGCTCGCCGCGATCGGAGAACGTATCGCCGGACGCGAGGACGAGATCGTGGTGCTGCTCCAGGCCGAGCGGCCCACCGTGCCGTCGGCGGAGGGCGGGGTGCCGTCGGGCTCTTCGACCGGCCAGGAGACCGCCGAGCAGGCCAAGGCGTCCGAGGTTCCCGACTTCTCCGAGGAGGCCGGCCAGTGAGTACCGCACGTGTGAACCGCAGGTCGGTGATCTCCGAGGCGGTCGCGCCCTGGAGCGACGTCGCCCAGCTGCTGCGCGGCGGTGAGGCCGGCACGCTGATCCCGGTCATCATCCCCCGCCACCGGCGCAGGCTGTGGTGGATGCTGCCCCTGTGGCTCGGCCTTTTCGCACTGCTCATGGGCGTGATGCTGTCGCTGCGCGAGGGAGACTCCGAGGGCGCGGCCGACCTCGCCTACGGCACACTCGCCGGGTTCGCCTTCGCGGCCGGATGCCTGTTCCTGATCATCGGCGCGCTGTGGTGGTGGCGCTCCTCGATCGTCGAGATCGAGCAGGGCACCAACGGCGTCCTGACCCGCTACGGCGCCGTCACCCGCACCCTGGACGCCGGCCGCCACTACCTCTGGCACCCCTGGTCGAGGGTGGACTTCGTGGTCGACACGGCCACCGAGATCCCGTACTCCGCCCCGGTGATGGCCTGCCCGACACAGGAGAACGTCCCGCTGCGGTCGATCGAGTTCTTCCTGAAGTTCCGCATCACGGACGCGGTCCGGTTCGTTCGCACGATCGGCGCGGGCAACTTCGACCTGGTCCTGTCCAGTGCTGTCCAAGACGCCATCCGCCAGCGCGCCCGCAAGATGCGCACCGAGCGGGCGTACGACCTGCGCGGTTCCGACGTGGCCGACATGCAGGAGCTGCTCAACCGGCAGCTGGAGCGCTACGGAGTGCGCATCACCGGGTCCAACATCCCGGACGTCCAGCTGCCGACGCAGTATCAGCAGCACCTGGCGACCAGAGAGCGGGTCGCCAAGGAGCGTACGGCGTACGAGCAGGAGTGGGGGCTGACCCGCAAGCGCCGTATCGACAGCCTCGGCATGGACATCGAGCGGGCCAAGAAGGTGCGCGACGCGCGCATCGTCGAGGTGAAGGCCGCGCTCAACAATGCCCGCGAACAGGTCGCCCAGCTGTTGGAGGAGCAGGAGACCAACGCCCAGCGGGTCCGTTTCGAGATCGAGACCCGCGGTCGCAGTGGCCTGATCTCCGCCGAGAACGAGGCCCGCGCCCAGCGCGCCCTCGCCAAGGCCTACCGTGACAACCGCGCGGTGCTTCAGTACGAGCTGGCCCGCCGCCGCCTCGAAGTGGGCGCGGAGCTGGCGTCGAAGGCACCGCAGCCGGTGGTCGTACGCACCGACGGCGGAAGCGGCGACACCTCGGCGCTCTCGACGTTGCTCGCCGCGCAACTGCTGCCGCGGATGACGGCGCTGCCCGCAACTCCGGCGCCGAACTTCGAGAACGAGCAACCGGACGGGGACGACGACGCCTGAGGCGAGGCGCCCCGACACGCTCATTCTGTCGGCTCCCGGCTCTTCTCGGAGCCGGGAGCCGGTAGCCGGGGGAGGGGGGACGGGGACGGGAGGGGGCCGTCAGGACGGGATCCGGCAGCGTCCGCTGTGCACTCGCGTGTGCAACCACACCGCCGTACAGGCGTGTGAGCCCGGGTCTGTCAGCCGTCCGCGACACCGCGGTCGAAGCACTCGAGGACGGGATCCGGTTCGGCGGCAGCGCCGCACAGCGGGCACAGCCGGACGCCGGGCTGCTCGGCTGTGCCCGGCGTCAGCACCCGGCCGGACGGCAGCCCTGGCCTCCATCGCCTTCTCGTCGGGCGAGGGCGGGCCCCTCGTCGGGCGACTGGCGGACGCGTCGACCCGCCCGGGCCGGTGGCGGCGTCCGCCCAGTGCCATGGACCGCAGGTTCATCCAGCCCGGGTCCGGATGTCGGACTCGGTGGGCGTCAGCCCGGAATGGCAGGAGCGACCGCTGCACCCACTTGTCGAGCACCGCGATCGACCGCCGCCATAGTGGAGACCGAGACTGAAATCCGGGCCTCCATCCCCAGCCGAACCGCCTTGTACGCCTTCAGGTCGTAGCTGCCGGTCTCCCAGATCGACTCCCCGCCCCGCGACCGGTGTTCGAGCGGCAGCGGAGCGCCATGATCCCGAGCAACGGCTTCAGTCCCAGTACGTCTCGTGGGTCAGTCGGTTGCCCTGTCCGTCGAAGGTGTCGACGGACGCGATGGTCTCCCCGTCGGCGATGGGCAGGGCGAACGCACGGTAGGAAGTGCCGGGCAGCGTCACCACCTCGGCGGTACGGACCGTACCGCCGTCCAGGGTGAGCCGGGCCGTGGCCGTTCCCGAGGCAGGGTTGCCGACGAAGATCCGAGTCCCGGACGCCCCCTTTTCGGACAGACTGCGCAGCCCGGCGGCCTGGACGGAGTCGGCTTCGCCGTCCACGACGGAGCAGCCCGCCCAACGGCCCGCCTGATGGTCGACCTGGACTCCGCCGATGAAGACTCGCTGGCAGAGCAGCGAGAGGTCCGCCGGCCGGGAACCGCCGCCGAAGCCGGAGCCCCCTTCGGTGTCGCGGTCGGCCTTGTCGCCGACGTCAGTGGAGGGAAAGTCGTCCGGCACGTCCGGATAGAACGTCAGCGTCACCGACCACTCCTTGCCGTCGGTGCTGCCCGAGCGGACCACCCGGCTGCGCTCTCCGGTTTCCAACGCGTCGGGAATCGGTGAGATGGAAGGGGACGAGGCCGCGGGGCGTGGGCCGTCGTCCTGCGGCGGGCCGGTCAGCAGCGGCAGGACGACAGTCACCGTAGCCGCGGCCACCAGCACCCCGGCCGCCGCGGTCCCGGTGGTGCGGCGCGATCTCCGGGCACGGGCTCCCTCCAGGATGGCCTGCACAGGAGCTGGCCCGGGGACCTTCCGCCCGGCCGCCCGGGCCAGCGCATGCCGCACATCCGGTGCGGAATCGGCGCCATGCAGGGAACCGAGCCGGTCCGGCTCGCAGGCGCCCGGGGTACTCGAGGCATCTGGTTTCCCGCCGGGTGTGCGGGGGGCGGTCATGCGGCACCTCCGAGATCCGCGCGGTCGTGCTGTGCCAGCGCGGGGTGTGCCCGCAGCTTGGCGAGAGCACGGGAGGCCTGGCTCTTGACCGTGCCAGGCGTGCAGCCGAGCGTCCGTGCCACCTCTTCCGCCCCGAGGTCCTCCCAGTAGCGGAGGACGACCACTGCACGTTGCCGTTCGGGCAGTTCGGCCAGAGCCTCCATCAGCGCGTCGCGCTGCTCCAGACGCTCGGCCTCGCCGGACCGCAGCGGACGGTCCGGAAGCAGAGGGGTCAGCAGGTGGACGACCCGTCTGCGGCGGTGACGGCTGCGGTTGTTGTTCACCAGCGCGCGCCGCACATAGGCGTCGGCGTCCTCCCGCCGTACCCGGTCCCACCGCGCGTGCACCTTGATCAGCGTTGTTTGCACCAGATCTTCCGCCTCATGGAAATCACCGGTCAGCATGTAGGCGGTCCTGACCAGGCGGCTCCAATAGGCAGAGGCGAACGCCGTGAAGTCACCTTCGGCATCAAGAGCCGGTCCGATGTGCACGAAGAGTCTGTCCCTGCGGGTGTGTGGGCGGGCAGGAGGTACGGTCCGGTCCCCGGATGCGGGCGGCACCCGGGGACCGGGGACCGGCGGGTCAGTCCCAGTACGTCTCGTGGGTCAGCCGGTTGCCCTGTCCGTCGAAGGTGTCGACGGACGCGATGGTCTCCCCGTCGGCGATGGGCAGGGCGAACGCACGGTACGAGGTCCCCGGCAGCGTCACCACCTCAGCGGTACGGACCGTACCGCCGTCGAGTGTCAACCGGGCCGTAGCCGTACCCGAAGCGGGGTTGCCGACGAAGATCCGTGTCCCGGACGTGCCCTTGTCGGTCAGACCGTGCAGCCCGGCACCTTCGACGGAGTCGTCCCGACCGTCCACGACGGCGCAACCCGCCCACGGCCCCGCCTGGTGATCGACCTGGACCGCGCCGATGAACACCCGCTGACAGAGCAATGAGGGATCCCCGGGCCGGGAGCCACCCAAGCCGGAGGCCAGGTCGCCGGAGGGGAAGCCCTCCGTAATCTCTGGATAGAACTGCAGCGTCACCGACCACTCCTTGCCGTCGATGATTCCGGAGCCGACGATACGGGCCGCGGTCCGCTGTTCCTCGTCCTGCGCGTGCCGAGTCGGGCGCTGCTCCCCCTGCACGGCCGACTGCGTCTGCGGCCCCTTGCCGAACGCGTCGCGGGACACCTCGTCGGCCGCCCAGGCACCGGCTATCGGTGTACTGACCACGATGGCGGCCGCGCCGACGGCGACCGCGAGCGTCTTGATGCTGCTGGACACGTTGCTCCTACGGGAGTTGGGTCAATGGACCGGAGGGCGCCTCTCCACCCACTCCTACTCCCGTTGTCGCCCGGGGGTTGCACGCGACGGCAGATCCCCCGGCATCCGCTCGGACGAGCAGTCGCAGACTCCGGGCCTGGCCGTGTGGTCCAAGTGCCGGGCCGGAGGCCAGGTCCCCGGCCACGAGCCCGCACGACCCGCAGGCCACCCTGATCCGTCTCGCCGACCACGTCGCCCAAGAAGCGCAGTTGGCCTCCCGCGCGATGAATCCACTCGTCCCACGGGTAGTAGAGGGCTCCTCTGGGTGACGCACTCGTTGAGCCCTCAGTCGCAACCGGCTGGGCCATAGGCGCGACACACTCAGGGCCGCGCGCGAGCGGCCCTCGTTCCGATGCGGTCCGCACAGTTGAACTCTGGCCCAACTGCACGTCAAACCTCAGGACTTGACGATCGACCGTGAACACAATCTCTTCTATGTCCTCTCCGCCCTTGTCTTTGACCCTGCCAGAGGAATTCGTGCTGCTCTCGTACTTGGCGTCCGGCAAGGTGCAGGACTCCGGTCAGGCGTCGTTCGGCTGCGCGGCGGCCGAGCTCGGTGAGTTGGCCCTGCGCCGCAAGTTGCTGCTGCGCCCCCGGAAGACCAGGAAGAAGTTCGGCGTCGAGTTCTACCGGTATCCACGAGACATCGAGCTGCTGGAAACAGGGCGTACCGGTCTCGTGTGGGCCGATGCCCTGCTGGCGGAGTTGGAAGTCCACGCTTCCGAGCCCGAGCCTGTCCTTCTGCGTCAATGGCTTCGGCGGCGTCGGCGCGAAGCACTGGCTCTGCACAGGGAGACTCTGACCAGGCGCGGCCTTCTGCTGCACAGGCCCACCAGGCTCGGGAGGGACCGCTATTACCCCTGCGTTGTCACACGCGCCGCACTGATCGACGAGATTCGCGCCTGCTACATCGATCAGCGTCGTCTCGACGCGCGTCTGCTGCTCCTCTGCGACCTTGTGGAAGCCGCCGAAATGAGGGATGAACTCTCGCTCAGGCTGACCTGGCGCCAGTGGCTGGGCTGGTCCCGGCGCGCAGGGGTGGTGGAGTCCGTTCCCGAGGAGTTGCGGGAGACCAGTTGGATGCTCCGCCTCATGGTGCCCAGCCGGAAGGGCGGATAGGGGGCAGCGGGGGAGCTCGGCGAGCCCGCCACGGCGGGGAACGCCTGACCCTGACGTCTGGGGCTCGCCGTCGCCGTCGCCCTGCTCGCGCCCTGCCGCGTACGAGAACCCCTTCGGTATCGCTGTCCTGAAGCAGTTCGTCGGACAGAGCGACAGCATGGAGAAGGCCCATGGGGCCGGTTGTCCCCACCACCGGCCGAAGGCGAAGCAGCGGGCCGCGAGACGGATCCGTGCCCGTGCCGCCGCCGGACGACCTCAGGTCTGGTCGCCCAGCCAGCGATGGACGGCGAGGGCGGTGGTACGGGCATGCTCCTCCAGCATGGTGAAGTGGTCCCCGGGCACGGTGACCTCGGCGTGCGGCAGGCTCCAGCGCGGTGCCGGCTCCGCGCCGGGCAGCGGGTCCCGCGCCCGCACGTACAGGGTGGGGCAGGTGAGCGACGCGGGTTTCCAGCCCTCGAAGAGCTTGAGGTATCCGGCCATGGCAGTGAGCCGGTCGAGGTCGGCCGAGGCGAACTCCGCTGCCCGGAGCAGCATGTCCGAGGTCATCGCGGACAGCGCCCCGTCCCGGTCGCCGTGACCGGGGGGATACGTGTCCAGCAGGACGACGGCCACCGGGGCGGAGCCCTCGGACTCCAGCCGCTCGGCGACGGCATGAGCCACCCAGCCACCGGCCGAACGCCCCAGAAGTACCAGGGGTTCGTCGGCCGAGGCCGCGCGGACGGCGGCGGCCTGTGCGGTGATGAGGGCGTCCAGCGTGGCGGGCAGTGCCTCCCCGGGGCCGAACCCCGGATGCCGTACCGCGGAAGCCGGCCGAAGGCCACGGAGTCCGGCACCGAGGCGTGCGTACTCCTGCGGCCCGGAGAGCGCGCTGAGCGCGGGGGAGCAGACCAGCCGCGTTCCCTCGCCGCCCGCGGCGAGGGCGACCGGTTCGACCGTCGCGTCGAGCGGCACGTCACGACCGAAGGTCGGGCGGAGGCGGGCGGCGACGGTGAGCAGTGCCATGCCGTCCCAGCCCCGTCCCCGGGCGCACGCGGTACGGAAGATCGCACCCAGGGAGTCCGGAGAGTCCGCCGGGCCCGCCGGGCCCGCCGGGCCCGCCGGGCCCGTGGGGCCCGTGGGGCCCGTGAGGCCCGCTCCGTCCGCGGACCGCGCCTCGGGACCCGGCCGGGCGGCCGTACCCGGATCGTCGCCCGTGCCGGCGTGCGCCGGTCGGCCGGCGGAGCCTGAAGGACCCGCGGCGTCGAGCTGTGCCGGGTCGTCGGTCGCCGGGCCGTCGGTCCGAGCGCTGTGGACCTCGGAGCCGGGACGAGGTGTCTCGACGGCGTACCGGCGCGTCAGCTCGGCGGCGAGCGAGTGTGGCTCGGGGAAGTCGAACAGTAGCGTGGCCGGCAGGTCCAGCCCCGTCGCCGCCGCGAGCTCGTTGCGCAGATCGACCGCGGCGAGGGAATCCAGTCCCAGGTCCGCCAGCAGGACGTCCTCGTCGATCGCGCTCGCCCCCTCCGGATGGCCCAGCACCCGGGCTGCCAGGGTCCGGACCTCCGTGAGCAGTACCCCCGCCCGATCCCCGGGGGAAGCAGCGGCCAGCACCGGGCCGAGCCGGTGCCCACCCTCGCCGGGAGTGGGCGTTCCCAGCGGGCTCGGCGCCGTGGCGCCGCCAGGAGCGGCCTCGTCGAGACGGGCCGCCACCACCACGGGCTCGTCACCGGCCACGGCGGCGTCGAAGAGGGCCAACCCCTCCTGCGGCCCGAGCGGCGCGAAGCCCGCGCGGGTCATCCGACGGCGGTCCGCGTCGCCGAGGTGTGCCGTCATGCCGTCGCTCTGCCGCCAGGGTCCCCAGACGATCGAGGTACCGGCCAGTCCGAGCCGCCGACGGTGCCGGGCCAGGGCGTCCAGGACACAGTTGGCCGCGGCGTAGTTGGCCTGGCCCGCGGAGCCGAAGGTGCCCGCCACCGACGAGAACAGCGCGAACAGGGCCAGATCCTGCTCCCGAGTCAGGTCGTGCAACGCGAGAGCGGCGTTCACCTTGGGGCGCAGCACCCGCTCCAGACGGCCGGTGGTGAGTCCCGCGACGACACCGTCGTCCAGCACTCCTGCGGCGTGCACCACACCGGTCAGCGGGTGGGCCGCCGGGACCGTGTCGAGCAGAGCGGCGAGCGCGGTCCGGTCCGCCACGTCACAGGCGCGCACGGTCACCCGGGCGCCCGCCGCACCCAGCTCCGCGACGAGCTCCCGGACCCCCGGCGCGTCCGGACCACGCCGGCCGGCCAGCAACAGTTGCCGGACACCGTGGGCCGTGACCAGATGCCGCGCCACCAGCAGTCCCAGGGAGCCGGTGCCGCCGGTGACCAGGACGGTGCCCTCGGGGTCGAGCGACGGCCGGGTTCCGGGCTCCGCCGGACCGAGTGGCCGTCGGACGCCGGGCTGTGACCCCACGCCGACCAGGGGCACCAGCTTCGGCACGTACACCGTCCCCCGGTGCACGGCCGCTTCCGGCACACACGTGGCCGCCACGGAGGGCACGGCACGCCAGGAGATCGGGTCCTCGTCCACGTCGATCAGGGCGAAACGGCCCGGGTTCTCCCGCAGGGCCGAACGGACCAGCCCCCACACCGGCGTGTGCGAGGGCACGGACTCGGCCGCGCCGGGCTGCCCGGTGCCCCGGCGACCGGTGCCGTCCGCGCGAGTACCGTCGTCGGCGGGTGCGACGGCGCCGGAGGTGACGAGGACGAGGCGAGAGCCGGACAGGTGCGGTTCGGCGAGCCACCGCTGTACGAGGTCCAGCGCCCAGCCCGCCGTCCACAACAGCGCGGCGGCCGGGTCCCGCCCGTCGTCGCCGACCGTGTCGGGGGCTGGAGGGCACAGCGCCACGACCACCTCGGCCGACGCGTCGCACGCGGCCGGGTCGGTGTACACCGGGACACCGCGACCCGGCGACGCCCAGGAGTCCACCATCTCCTTGCCCGCCGTTCCCAGCACCCCCCACCGCGCCGTCGCGGGCGCCGGCGGTCCGGCGAGCGGCACCCAGTCCGTCCGGTGAAGGGCACCGGCGAGCGTGGCCCTCGTCGGCGATCCGGTTCTCGGCAGGGGCCGCAGTGTCAGCGCACGCACCGTCGCCACCGGCGCTCCCGTCTCGTCGGTCAGCTCCACCACGGCCCGCCCGTCGGCCTCGCGCGTCGTCCGAACCCGTACCCGCTCCACGCGGGTGGTGCGCATACGCACACTCACTCCGCCGAAGGCGAACGGCAGCGACAGCCCGGCGCCCACCCGTCCGGCCGGGCCGTCCGGTTCGGACCGGCCCGTGGCGAGGCCGTCCAGGGCCAGGGCGTGCAGCGCCGCGTCGAGCAGCGCGGGGTGCAGGAGAAACCGCGGCTCGTCCGTCCCGGGGTGCGGGGCCCGTGCGGCGTCGGGCAGCGTGACCTCGGCATACAGCTCCTCGTCGTGTCGCCAAGCGGCCCGCATGCCCTGGAAAGCGGGGCCGTAACACAGCCCGGCGGCGGCCAGCCTCTCGTACGGTCCCGCCCCCGGGGCGTCGTCCGTGGCGTGCAGTGGCATCGCTTCCCGCGGCGGCCAGGTCGCCTGGGGCCGGGGCGGAGCGTCGTCGGGCGCGGCGGCCTCCCGGTCCGCGGACCGCTGCAGCGGCGAGAGTGTGCCGACGGCGTGCCGGAGCCAGGGCCGGTCATCCGTCGGGGTGTGCGGCCGCGAGTGGAAGAGCACGGTCCGCCGGCCCGCGTCGTCCGGTCCCCCGACCTTCACCTGTAACTCGACGGCGCCCGTCGAGGGCAGCGTCAGCGGCGTGGTCAGGACGAGTTCGTCGACGACCGCGGCGCCCGCCGCCCCGCCGGCGTGGAGGGCCATCTCCACGAAGGCGGTCGCCGGCAGCATTACCTCCCCTGCCACCAGGTGGTCGGCCAGCCACGGCTGGTCGTGTGCCGCGAGCACCCCGGTCAGCAGCAGTCCGTCGTCGTCGGCCGTCCGGGTCGCCGACCGCAGGAACGGGTGGGCGGATCCTGCGGGCAAGAGCGCCGGCAGACGCTCCGGGGCGGCGTCCAGCCAGTACCGGCGGCGTTGGAAGGCGTAGGTGGGCAGGGCGACTCGTCTGCCGCCGCGCCCGCCGAAGACAGCCCGCCAGTCGACGGGCACGCCGTGCGTGTGCAGCGCGGCGAGTGTGCCGAGCAACGCGTCCGCCTCCGGCCGCCCGCCCCGCAGTGTCGGCAGGACCTGCGGTGCCCTACCCCGTCCGCCGTCGGCCGCCGCGTCCACGTCCTGCCGCGCCGCGGCCTCACCGGGCGCGGTGAGGCAGTCCCGTACCAGGCCGGTGAGCACCCCGTCCGGCCCCAGTTCGACGTAGTGGGCCGCCTTCCGTCTGCCCAGGTGCGCCACCGACTCGCTGAAGCGGACCGGACGGCGGACGTGGTCCACCCAGAACCCGGGTGTACGCAGCTCCTCCTCGGTGGCCTCCCGGCCCGGCACGGCGGTGATCAGCGGCAACCGGGGGGCAGCGAAGGACAGCCGCTCGACCACCTCCGCGAAGTCGGCGAGCACGGGCTCCATCCGGGCGGAGTGGAAGGCGTGGCCGACCCGCAGCGGTCGCGCCGGACGGCCGCGCTCCCGGAAGTGCGCGACGACCATCCGCACCGCGTCCTCGTCGCCGGCAACGACCACCGAAGAGGGCCCGTTGACCGCGGCGACCTCCGCTGCCCACCCGGTCGCGGCGAGCCGGGCGGCCACCTCGTCCGGGCCGGCGGCCACGGCGGCCATCGTGCCGCCCGCAGGTAACGCGTCCATCAGCCGGCCGCGGGCCGCCACCAGCGTGCAGGCGTCCTCGAGAGACAGCACCCCGGCGACGTGCGCCGCCGTCACCTCGCCGACCGAGTGCCCGGCCACCAGGTCGGGGCGTACGCCCCAGGCCTCGAACTGCCGGAACAGGGCCGTCTCCAGGGCGAAGAGCGCCGGCTGCGTGTACCGGGTCGTGTGCAGCAGCGCGCCCGTCTTCGTACCGGGCCCGGCGAACACGACGTCCCGCAGGAGAACCGGCAGCAGCGGGTCGAGCAGAGCACAGCACTCGTCGAACGAACGGGCGAATGCCGGATGGAGATCCCGTGACGCGTACAGTTCACGGCCCATGCCCGCACGCTGGCTGCCCTGGCCGGTGAACAGCACGGCCAGCGGGCCACGCCTGCGGGAGGTGCCCGTGTGCACGTCGCGCGGACCGCCGTCCACGGACCCGGCCCGCACGCCGTCCTCGGCCACGGCGCGCAGGGAGTCGAGCAACTCGGCGCGGTCCCGGGCCACCACCACCGCCCGGTGTTCGAAGGCCGTGCGGGTCGTGGCGAGCGAGAACCCGATGCCCAACGGGTCGCTGTCAGGGGTGGCGGCCACGTGCTCGTGCAGTCGGCGCGCCTGGTCCCGCAGCCCCGGCGCGCTTCTGGCCGACAGAGGCAGGAGCACCGCGGCCCGTCCGTCCTGCCTCCCCGCCGTCCGCGTGGTCGTCCTTTCCCCAGGCGCCTCTTCGAGCAGCACGTGCGCGTTGGTGCCGCTGATGCCGAAGGAGGACACTCCCGCCCGGCGCGGCCGGTCCGTCGCGGGCCACTCCACCGCCCGGTCCAGCAGCGCGATTCGCCCCGTCGACCAGTCGACCCGGGGTGTCGGATCGTCGGCGTGCAGCGTACGCGGCAGTACTCCTTGTTCCATCGCCTGCACCATCTTGATCACGCCGGCCACCCCCGCGGCGGCCTGGGCGTGCCCGATGTTCGACTTCACCGAGCCCAGCCGCAGCGGACGCGCTCGCGCCCGACGCCCGTACGTCGCGAAGAAGGCTTCCGCCTCGATGACGTCTCCCAGCCGCGTACCGGTGCCGTGCGCCTCCACGGCGTCGACGTCCCCGGGCTCGAGCCCCGCGTCGGCGAGCGCCTGCAGGATCACCCGCTGCTGCGCCGGCCCGTGCGGTGCGGTCAGCCCGTTGCTCGCCCCGTCCTGGTTCACCGCCGAGCCGCGGACCACTGCCAGCACCGGAAGTCCGGCGCGGCGGGCGTCGGACAGCCGGCTCAGCAGCAGCATCCCGGCGCCCTCGGCCCACCCCGTGCCGTCGGCGGACGCGCTGAACGCCTTGCAGCGCCCGTCCGGGGCCAGCGCCCGCTGCCGGCTGAACTCGACGAACGAGGAGGGCCCCGACATCACCGTGGCCCCGCCCGCCAACGCGAAGGCGCACTCACCCCGGCGCAGCGCCTGAGCCGCCAGATGCAGGGCCACCAGGGACGAGGAGCACGCGGTGTCCACGGTGAGGGCCGGCCCTTCGAGGCCGAACGTGTAGGCGATACGACCCGAGGCCACGCTTCCGGCGTTGCCGAGGCCGAGGTATCCCTCGACGTGCTCGGGAATCCGCGTCAGACGGCGGGCGTAGTCGCTGTACATCAGTCCGACGTACACCCCGGTCGCCGAGCCGCGCAGGTCGGAGGGGAGAAGTCCGGCGTGCTCGAAGGCCTCCCACGCCACTTCGAGCAGCAGCCGGTGTTGCGGGTCCATGGCCGGCGCCTCGCGGGGGGAGATGCCGAAGAAGGCGGGGTCGAAGCGGTCCACGCCGGTCAGGAAGCCGCCCTCGCGCACATACGTCTTCCCGGGCCGTCCCGGCTCCGGGTCGTACAGCGCCCGGGTGTCCCAGCCGCGGTCGGTGGGGAACGGGCCGATGGCGTCCCTACCGTCGGCCACCAGCCGCCACAGGTCCGCGGGAGAGGTCACACCCCCCGGATAACGGCATGCCACCCCCACGATCACCACCGGGTCCTCGTCCGGCCCGACCCCGCCCCCCTGCGCGGCCCCGGGGCCGGCCGGCGCGGCGGCGTCGCGCGCCCCGAGGTGGGCGGCGAGCGCGGAGGCCGTGGGGAAGTCGAAGGCCACGGCCTCGGAGAGCGGTAGGTCGGTCACCGCCGACAGCCGCTCCCGCAGCACCGTCGCCGTCAGGGAGTCCATCCCCAGGTCCCGCAGCGCCGTTTCGGGCTCCACCGCCTGGGCCGTACAGCCGAGCACGGCCGCGACCTCGTCGCGCACCAGGCCGAGCAGGTCCTCGGCCGGCTTCCCGGAGGCCTTCGCGCCCAGCGCCCTCGCCGGCCGGCCGGCGAGGTCCCGTCGGCGGATCTTCCCGGAACCGGTACGGGGAATGTCCGCCACCTCGTACAGCTCGACGGGAACCTTGAAACCGGACAGCTCCGCACGGCAGACGGCGAGGACACGTCCCCGGTCCGGTGCGCCGCAACCCGGCTCGGGCACGAGATAGCCGACCGGCACCTCGCCGAAGACGGAGTGAGGACGTCCGGCCACGGCGGCGTCCGCCACCCCCGGCAGCCGCCGCAGCACCGCCTCAACCTCCGAGGGATGGATGTTCACCCCGCCCCGGACGATCAGATCGCTCACCCGGCCGATGATCGTGAGTTCGCCGCGGGCGTCGATCCTGGCCAGGTCGCCCGTACGGAACCAGCCGTCGCTCAGTACCTCGGCGGTCGCCTCCGGCCTGCCGTGGTAACCCGCCATCACGCCGGGCCCGTCGACCCACAGCTCGCCCTCGCCCGTGTCACGCCCGTCGGCCCCACCGCAGACCCGGGCCCGGGTGCCGGGAAGCACCCGGCCACATGCACCGGGTCCCGTCGCCTCACCCGGTGCCGCCATGGTGACCGGGCCCGCCTCCGTGCTGCCGTAGTGCTCCAGATAGGGGACCCGGCAGACCGCTTCGAACGACTCCCGGAACCCGGAACCCGCCGAGGCGCCACCACTGAGGCATCCGCGCAACGCGGGCGCCCCCAGACCGCCGGCACCCTTGACGCCTTCCTCGCCCCGGACCGCGTCGAGCAGCGCCGAGTACGTCGTCGGCACTCCACCGAGCAAGGTGAACGACGCGCCCTCCCGGCGCAGTTCGCCGAGCACCCCCGCCACCGAGAAGCGGGGCAGGAGCATCGTGCTCGCCCCCACGGCGATCACTCCGAGGACGCACACCACCTGGCTCAACGCGTGGTACAGGGGTAACGGCCACAGCACACGGTCCCGCTCGGACAGGCCCAGGACGCCGACGAGGCCCGCCGCGACCGGCGCCAGACGATTGCGCTGGGTGGACAGAACCCCCTTGGGGGCACCGGAGGAGCCGGAGGTGTAGAGCAGCCAGGCCACCTCGTCCAACGTCAGATCGTCCCGGGCCGGTGTCCGCGGCTCCGTGCCCGCCAACTCCTCGTACCTCAGCACTCCGTCCGCGGCCGAGGGGACCGAGGGGGCCCGGCTTCCGGCGACCGCCCCATCCGCCTCCTCTCCACCCCCGGCCGCCACGACGGTCAGCCCGGGGCGGGAAAGCAGTCCTCGTCGTCGTGCCAGGCACGCGTCATCGGTGATGAGCACCCGCGCCCCGCTGTCGTCCAGCAGACGTGCCAGCTCGGGCTCCGAACCATCCGGATCCAGGGGGACGCCCACACCACTCGCCCGGGTGACGGCGAGCAGGCTCTCGACCGCCTCGACACGGTTGCCCAGCAGGATCGCCACCCGCTCGCCACGAGCCAGGCCGTGTGAGCACAGGTGGCCGGCCAGCCGACTGGTTCTGCGCTCCAACTCCCGGTAGGTCACCCGTGTGAACCGGTCCTGGCAGCAGACCTTGTCCCCGATGCGCCGGGCGTGCTCCCTCAGCAGCTTCGGCAGTGGCGTGACGATCTCGGTGTGTGTACCCACCGTGTTCCCCCTCTGTCGATCCGTGGTTGAGGACGACCGCACGGCCCACCGGGTTGCCTCCCGGCAGCCCGGAGAGCGCGGGCTTCGTCGCCGCCTTGGGAAGCGTGCCCCAGTCCCGTGTCACTGGCCGGTCCGCCCGGATCTCAGAGGCTTCTGGTCCGGCGTCGCCGACGATGGTGATGAGGAGCCGTCCGGCCGGTTCTTTCGGGAAGACGTGGAGGGTCGCTTTCCTGGAAGGACATGTCCGTCAGGGCCCTGACTGGTTGAATGCCGCATCGCCGCCGCCCTGGTGATCAGGGGACCGGTAGGTTTGTGTGAATGACTGGCGAACGTACGGAGGGGATCGCCGGTCGGTACCCCCTGCCTGGACGTCTGGGCAGTGGAGGCATGGGCAAGGTCTGGCGTGCCACCGACCGGTTACTGGAGCGCACCGTCGCGGTGAAGGAGGTGCACCTGCACGGCGGTGGAGAGGAACCTCGCTCAGCGGTTGCGTCGCGCGCACCGTGAGGCACGTGCCATCGCCCGGTCTCCCATCCCGACGTCATCAACATCCACGACCTGGTGCACTACGAGGACCGGCTGTGGCTGATCATGGAGCTGGTGGAGGGCCCGTCGCTGGCGGAACACACAGCCACGCACGGTTCCCTGCCCGTGAAGCGGGTCGCCGAGATCGGCCTTGAGCTCCTGGATGCCCTCAACGCGGTGCACTCCGTCGGCGCTCTGCACCGGGACGTGAAACCGGCGAACGTCCTGCTGCGCGCCGACGGCAGGGTGGTGCTCTGCGACTTCGGGATTGTGGAACTGGCCGACACCGAGGCACTCACCACTGCCGGCGGAGTGATCGGCACCGTGGAGTACCTCTCCCCGGAACGCATGGAGGGCCGGCGGGCGGGCCCACCAAGCGACCTGTTCTCCGTGGGCAGCACTCTGTGCGCGCTGCTCACCGGCCGTTCGCCAGGCCGGAGCCTGCCGCGGTGGTGTACGCCTTGGTCAACGAGCCGCCTGTGCTGCCCGAGGCGGCCGGGGTACTGCGCCCGGTCCTCGCCAGGCTGCTGCGCAAGAACCCGGCCGAGAGGCCGTCCCCCCCCCCGGCGAGATCGCCACCGCGCTGCGGCCGGTGGCCGCGATGCCCGGGACCCCTGTTCAGCCGGGTCGGCTCACCGCGGCCGGTGAGGTGTTCACCCCACCGGAGGGTCGTCGCTCGACGCGGCGTTGCTCGTCGGAGTCGGCGGCGACCGGGAGCGCGATGCGGCCCGGGCTTCCGGCCGGGTGGCCCTTGGTCCGCAGGGTGCCTGCCAGTGCCGCGTTCCACGCCTTCACCACGGGCCGTCCCAGCCGCTCGGCGACCCACAGGCTTTCCACCTGTCCCTGGTCCACCGCGTCGACGGGCCCGCCCAGCTGGGGGAAGCAGTTGGGGTTCGATGACCAAGGTCGCCTCGGGCACGGCGGCGAAGACTCCGATCACGTCCGGGACGCGGGCGAAGGGGACGGACAGGACGACGGCGTCCTTGCCCTGGACGGCCTCTTCCGCGGTCACCGCGCGCGCCCCGAACTGCAGCGCGGTAGCGCCGACGGTCTGGGGCCCACGCGAGTTCGCCACCTCGACGTCGTGTCCGCCGGCGCTGAACGTGCGCGCCAGCGTGGTACCGATCGTTCCGGTTCCGATGATGCCGAGTTTCACGGGAAAGTCCTTTCGAGGGCGGTGCGCCGTGGTGTCTGTGCGGGATCGGCCGTACGGGGTGACCCGTTCCGTCGCGAATGCCGTCCGGGACGGTCGCCGGTGGCATCGACACCCCATAAGGAGATAGCCTCCGTTTTGTGGCGACGATACGGAGACAGTCTCCGTATGGTCAACGGGAGGTGTTGTGAGCGCATGGACGAGACAGGTACCGGCACGCGTCGGATGCGGACGGACAAGCAGCGCAACCGCGTGCACATCCTCGAGGTCGCGGAGCAGTTCTTCGCCGAACAGGGCATCTCAGGTTCCATGGACGCCATCGCCAAGCGGGCCGGCGTCGGCCCGGGCACCCTCTACCGGCACTTCCCCAACCGGGAAGCGCTGCTCGCCGCGCTGCTGCAGGCCCGCGACGAGCAGCTGGAGGCCCGCCGCGATGCCATCCAGCGGGAAGAGAGCGACTCCAGCGCCGCGCTCGCCCAGTGGCTGGACGCCCTGAGCGAGTGGGTGACGGCCTTCGACGGCCTGCCCGAGCCTCTGCGGGCCGCACTGACCCAGGACACCTCCCCACTGGCCATCACCTGCCAGGGCTTCATCACGACGACCGACAGGTTTCTTGGCGCCGCGCAGCGCGACGGCGACGCCAAGTCGTGGGTGCGGGCACGCGACCTGTTCCTCAGCACCCTTGCGGCGGCCTGGGCCCGCAGCGCCGCCCTGGCCGACGAGTCCTCGCCCGAATCGCTCAGCACCCTTATGCGGTCCGGTTGGCAGACACCCGTGGACGGAACAGCGCCCGAGGGAAGCAGAACTCCGCAGACATAGGCCGGGACGCGTGCGCCCGCGCCCCTCGGCGGCACCGGGCCCTGGTCCCCGGGCCGCCGGACGCCCGTAACCCCTGCCGATGCCCAACCGGCCGGAACCCGTCCAAGGGGACCTGCTCGGCGCGCTCACGCATGCCCTCAGTGCGCGGGCTGCGGAAGAAGGCAGAACCGTGGCACGGCCGGCTTCCGATCAAATCGACTCACCCAAGGAGAACCACCATGAAGATCGGCATTCTCGGCGTCGGTAACATCGGCAAGACCGTGACCCAACGGCTGAGCGCGGCAGGACACGACGTGAAGGTGGCCAACTCACGCGGCCCGCAGACGATCGACGCCGACGTACTGTCCACGGGCGCACGCGCGGTCACCGCGGCGGAAGCCGTGCAGGACGTGGACGCCGTGATCCTTTCGATTCCCCTGAACCGCATTGCGCGGATCGCACCGCTGATCGCCGACGTCCCCGCCGACACGGTCGTCATCGACACCTCGAACTACTACCCGGCACGCGACAACCGGATCGAGGCCATCGACGCCGGACAGGTCGAGAGCCTGTGGGTCACCGAACAACTGGGCCGACCGGTCGCCAAGGCATGGAACGCGATCGGATCGCACTCGCTCGCCACCAGGGACAAGCCCGCCGGCAGCCCGGACCGCATGGCCATCCCCGTCGCCGCCGACACAGACCGAGACCGCCGGGTGGCCATGACGCTTGTGGAGGACACCGGCCTCGACGCGTTCGACGCCGGGACGCTGGCGGACTCGTGGCGGCAGCAGCCCGGAGCACCCTGCTACTGCACGGACCTCACCCGCGAGGAACTGCCGGGCGCTCTGGCGGCGGCCCAGGCCGGGCGCCTGCCGGCACGGCGCGACCTGGCAGTCGCCGCGATCCAGGAAAGGGTCGGAGACGGCACCACCAACCCGGACGCGGAGTACGGAGTCCGCCTGAGCCGAGCCCTGTACATGTAAGAGCACGCCCCACGGGCGCGGCCGCGTCGACGACCTCCGGGAACGCAGGGTCCATGCGGGTGCCGTTCCCGGAGCGCAGCACGACCCGGCCGGCGGCGAGGGACGGACCGGCGCGGAAGCCGTCCCACTGGACCAGGGTCCACGTCGTCACAGCGGAGCCTTCCCCACGGCCGGCCGTGCCGGTGCAGGCCATTGCGGTGCGGGTGGGCCGACAACGGCGTCGCTCTGGCCGTTGAGGGTAGGACGGTCGACGTCTTCTCCCCGTCCGGGTCCGCTGGCCCGGTTCGCCGCCCGGCCCGGGCGGGGGCACGCTGGAAGGGTGAACAGTGCGCCGATCGTCGTGCACCGTCCTTCCCGTACGGGCGGCCGGAAGGTCACGGTGCACCGTCAAGGACGCGACGAGATCCTTGGGACCGCCTACAGCGACCACGACCTGGTCGTGTTCCTCGAAGGCGCAGGTATCGCAGACCCCGAGACGGTCCTGGACCAGCCGCGATGGGTGGAGTGGCGTGATGTGCCGGCCCACGACTTCGACGCCGGCTGACACCGGGCAGTGAACGCGATGCGGCACGCCTCCGCGTTGCTCCGTGTGCCCACCGGCGACGTCGGCTCCTACCGGCAGCGTCTGGGCTGCCGGGGCCTGCGGGTCGTGCTGCTGTCCGTGGGCCTGAGGTCGGCCGAGCCGCCATTCGGATGGAGGTGGAGACTGCCCCGGTGGGGTTCACCCAGCTTCGTTCACGCCGGGTGTCAGGGTCGTCGTATGGAGATCGGCTACAAACTGGCCTCAGAGGCCTTCGGCCCGCGAGAACTGGTCCGCCAGGCGGTCCGTGCGGAGGCGGCGGGTTTCGACTTCGTCGAGATGAGCGATCACTACCACCCGTGGCTCGACGTCCAGGGGCACTCTTCCTTCACCTGGACGGTGCTGGGCGCGATCGCCGCCAGGACGGAACGTGTCGCGCTGGTGACCGGAGTGACGTGTCCGACGGTCCGCTACCACCCTGCGATCATCGCGCAGGCCGCTGCGACCCTTGCCCTGGTATCCGACGGCCGTTTCGTCCTGGGCGTGGGATCTGGCGAACGGCTCAACGAGCACGTCGTGGGACGCGGCTTCCCCGACACCGTGCGCGAGCGGCACGAGCTGCTCCGCGAGGCGTTGGAGATCATCCGTCTGCTGTGGCGCGGCGGCTACCGCTCGTACGACGGCAAGCACCTGCGGCTGGCGGACGCCCGGGTGTTCGACCTGCCCGAGGAGCTTCCGCTCATCGCCGTCGCCGCGAGCGGCCCGCACTCGGCGCGGATCGCCGCGGAACTCGGCGACGGCCTGTTCGCCACGGAGGACAAGACATCGATCGTGGGGCACTACCGAGGTGCCGGCGGCTCCGGTCCCGGATACGCGGAAGTGCCCATGGCCTGGGCGCCGGACGAGCGGACTGCCGCGCAGGAGGCATTGCGGACGTCACGGTGGGCGCTGACCGGGTGGAAGGTGATGAGCGAGCTCCCCAACCCGGTCAACTTCGACGCGGCCACCGCCACCGTGCGCGAGGAGGACATCCTGGAAAAGTTCGCCTGCGGCCCCGACCCGGAACGCTACGTGGCGGCGGTCCAGCGGTACGTCGCCGCCGGGTTCGACCGGCTGGTGCTGCAGAACGCCGGTCCCGATCCCGACGGATTCATCGACTTCTACCAGCGTGAGCTCGAGCAGCCCCTGCGCGGCCTGCGCTCGCCCGACATCGCTTCCTGAGCGCGTGGCACAGGACTCCGTCTGCCGCGGCATCGACCATGTCGGGGTCACCGTCCCGACCTCGACGCGGCAACCGTCTTCTTCGTCCGCGCCCTGGGCACCGAGGTGCTCTATGACACGCTACGCCGCGAGGACGGGCCGAACCGCGGCGCAGGTCCGGAACAATGGGCTGGACGTGCCCTCGGCAGCCGGCAGCGGGCGATCCGGATGCTCACCCTGCCCCACGGGCCGGGACTGGAACTCTTCGAGTTCGACGGACCGCGGGAGCGGGACGCGGTACTCCCCTGTGACCCTGGCCGGCAGCACCTCGCCGTCTACGTCGACGACCTCGGCCGCGCCGTCGCCGGTGTCGAACGGGCGGGCGGGCGTACCCTGTCCGGCCCGCACCCGCACCCGCACCCGCACCCGCACCCGCACCCGCACCCGCACCCGCACCCGCACCG
>NZ_BAABCQ010000053.1:0-13127 GCF_039539045.1 Streptomyces marokkonensis | reverse complement strand
CGGCACCCGCACCGGCACCCGCCCCGCACCCGCTGCCGGGACCGGAGGCAGGGCCACGCGACCGCATGGTCTACACGCGCACACCGTGGGGCAGCACGCTGGAGCTGATCACCTACCCCGACCCACAGTCCTACGAAGAGCACACCTCGCGTCGGCGCCACCGGCCACCCGAGAAGAACATCCATTCTTGAGGACGTACACGCAACTCCGGGTTGGGCCATCGGTAACGGTTGAGGCGACAGGCCGACGGGGCAACACGTCGTACAAGACCCCTGCAACCGAGGCTCAGCGTCTCGGCGCAGCAGCTCAGGATGAGCACGGTGCTCAGTACTGTCCGGGTCAGTGTCGTACGAGCGGCTCCGGCTCGTCGGTACGGCCGCGCTGCTGGGCCAGGACCCGCACCGCGTCGGACGAGGTCGAGTCGTTCGCGGTGTAGAGCTCGACCCGGTGGTCGGGGCTCTCGGGCTGGAGCCACACCTGGTACTCCACGTTCACGGCACCGACGGTGGGGTGCTGCAGGTGCATGGCCCCGACAGTGCAGTCGGAGACGTCACCGGTGGCCCACATCGTCGCGAAGTCGTTGCTGCGCATGGTGAGTTCACCGATCAGGCCGGCGAGCCGGGCGTCAGTCGGATACCGGCCTGCGGTGAGGCGCAGATAGGCGACGTGGACGCGGGCAAGCTCGTGCCAGTTGCGGTACATGTCGCGGGTGTGGGGGTCGAGGAAGAACATCCGGGGGATCGACGGACGTTGCGACGGATCCCGAGGCGCCTCGTGGGATATGTGCTCGGCGACGAGCGCGTGCCCGGTGTGGTTCCACGCGAGCACGTCCCCACGCCTGCCCAGGATGATCGCGGGGGTGGCCTCGCCGAGCGACTCCAGTAGCCTGAGGACGCGCGGGTGCGGCTCCTCGGGGGGCGGTTCGCTCAGGCCGGGCTTCGCGGACTGCCGGGCGAGGTTGTGCAGGTGGACGGTCTCCACCTGGTCGAGCCGGAGCACCCGGGCCAGCGCGTCGAGCACCTGCTCGGACGCCGTCTCGGCCTGACCCTGCTCCAGGCGCGTGTAGTACCCCGCGCTCACTCCGGCGAGCTGAGCGAGCTCCTCACGCCTGAGGCCGGGGACTCGGCGGGAGGTGCCGTAGGTGCGCAGGCCGATCTCGGCCGGAGTGACACGGTCACGGCGGCTCTTCAGGAACGTTCCGAGGCTCTCCATGCGTTCGAGCCTATGACGCGGGCCCGGCCCGCGGGTGTACCTGTCAGGTGTACCCATGGCACGGGGATGGTTGTGGCGCCCGAGGTGCCGGACCGTCGAGGGCATGACTCAACAGCGTGCGCACACCTCACCCGGCATGCGGGCCTGGCTCGGCCTCGCGGTGGTCCTCGGCCCGGTCCTGCTGGTCTCGATGGACGGCTCGATCCTGTTCCTGGCTATGCCGAGCATCACCGAGGCCATCTCGCCCACCGCCGACCAGGCCTTGTGGATCCTGGACATCTACGGCTTCGCCGTCGGGTCCCTGCTGATCGCCTTCGGCAGCATCGGCGACCGCTACGGCCGCCTGAAGCTCCTGATGATCGGCGCCACCGTGTTCGGCCTCGGCTCCGCCGGGGCGGCGTTCGCGCCGAACCCCGAGCTCCTCATCGCCTGCCGGGCGCTCATGGGCGTGGCCGGCGCGACCCTGCTGCCCTCCGCGCTCGCGGTGCTGAGCGAACTGTTCCCCGACCCGAAGCAGCGCGCCCGGGCGATCGGGATCTTCGCCGCCGCGTTCGCGGCCGGGTTCGCCATCGGACCGGTCGTCGGCGGCGCGCTGCTCGGGCAGTTCTGGTGGGGCTCGGTCTTCCTGGTCAACCTGCCCGTCATCGTCGTCTTCCTGTTGTTCGCGCCGGTCCTGCTGCGCGAGGTACGGGCGACCCGGACCGGCCGCACCGATCCGGTCAGCGTCGTGACCTCCGCCGGGGGCCTGCTGTTCACGATCTACGGCATCAAGCACCTGGCCGCGGAGGGCTTCGCGGTCCTGCCGGTCGTGACAGGGCTCCTCGGTCTCGCGGCCCTGACGTTCTTCGCGCTCCGCCAGCGGCACCTCGAGCACCCGCTGATCGACTTCTCCCTGTTCCGCGACCGCACTTTCACGATCGCGGTCATCACCGGGCTGCTGCCGCTGGCGGCGTGGTCGGCGGCGGCGTACCTGTCCGGCATCTACCTCCAGTCCGTCCTCGGCCTGAGCGTCCTGCACGCCGCTCTGCTCGCGCTCCCCGGAGCGGCGGTCCTCACCATCACCTGCGTCGTCACGCCCGCCTTCGTCGAACGCATCGGCAAGAAGGCCGCGCTCATCACCTGCCACTTCACCATCGCGGGCGGCCTGCTTCTGCTCCTGCCCACCACCATCACCGGCGGCATCGGCTGGTACGTCGCCTCCACCGTGATCGCCGGAGTCGGGTACGGCATCTCCTTCAGCGTCGTCGCCGACACCGCCGTAGGGGCGGTCCCCGCGGAGCGCGCGGGGTCGGCCGGCGCGATCGCGGAGACCAGCAACGAGATCGGCAACGCCCTCGGTATCGCGATCCTCGGGTCGCTCGCGGCACTGATCTTCCGCCTCCAGGGACCGGGCCTCGCCCCCACTCTGGACGGGACGCTCCAACTGCCGGGCCTTGTGCCCGCGGCACTCCAGGACGCGAAGGGCGCCTTCGTCACCGGCCTGCACGTCGTCGTGGTGGTGGCCGGCCTGCTGCATGCCGCGCTCGGGGCCGTCGCCCTGCGCTGGCTCTCCAAGCCAACGTCCGGCGAACCCGGTTCGAGCACCACCGGCGAGCCCGCGCGTGAGCACCTGGTGGGGAAGCCCTGACCGGCCTGCGCCACTCTGCCCCCGCTCCGCGCGTCTCGCTCCGCCCGTCCAGCAGCTGCGGTGGCTGATGCCCAGACGCATCAGCCACCGACCTACGGGGCGCTCACCGATGCACCTCGGTGCCACGGCCGGCCGCGAGCACGCTCCGGAGGGGGAACGCCACGAGCAGCGCGGTCGCGACGAGCAGTCCACTCACCCACGGCGGCCCGAGGTCACCGCGAGCAGTGTTGAGGGAGCTCGCGGCGATGAGCGGTCCGACCGCGGCGCCGATGTTGAAAGCCGCGGTCGCGTACGAGCCGGCCATGGTGGGGGCTCCTGTAGCTTCGTAGAGGACTCGCGTGATCAGGGTGCTGCCCAGCGCGAACGACAGTGCTCCTTGCAGGAACACGAGGACGAGCAGGGCGGCAGGCCGGTCGGCCAGCACGGTCAGGGCCGGCCAGCCGAGGAGAAGCAGCGGGCCGCCGAGAGTGACGACCAGGTCAGGGCGATGGTCGGACACTCGTCCAGCGACGGTGATACCGACGAAGGAACCGAGCCCGAAGAGCACCAGAACCACAGAGATCCACAGATCGCCCAGGCCGGCGGTGCCGGTCACGATGGGCGCGAGGAAGGTGAAGCTTGCGAAAGTCGCCGCGTTCACCAGGGCACCGAGCAGCATCACGAGCGCCAGGCGCGGGCTCTTGAGCTGTACCAGCTCGGCTCGCAGCGCCGGCCTGTGCGACTCGCCTCCCCGCACAGGGCCGGCCGGGATGCCTTTGAGGATGCCGATGGCTGCGGGCAGGCAGAGGGCGGTGACGGCCCAGAACGTTGCTCGCCAGCCGAGCATGGTGCCGAGTACCGATCCCGCCGGGACCCCGGCGATCGTGGCCGTCGTTGTCCCGGACAGCAGCACCGCGAGCGCGCGTCCCTTCTTGTCCGCTGCCACCAGCTTGGTGGCGGTGGTGAGAGCCACCGCAAGGAATCCCGCGTTCGCAAGCGCTGCGACCACCCGGGTGGCGAACAGGACCGGGAAGTCAGCGGTGGTCGCGCCCAGCGCGTGAGCCACCGCGCATACGAGGACGAACCCGAGAAGACCGGACCGCGCGGGCCAGTTGCGGGCAAGCCCGGCCATGAGTGGAGCGCCGACGACCATGCCGATCGCGAAGGCCGACGTGAGCGTGCCTGCTGTGCCGACCGTCACGTCGAGGTCGGAGGCGATACCGGGCAAGAGGCCGGCGAGCATGAATTCGGAGGTGCCCATGGCGAAGACGGCCATGGCAAGCAGGTACAGCGCGAGAGGCATCGAGTGGCTCCGAGGCGATGAGAAACAGGAGTGGAGGCGTTCTCGTCACCGCGGTCAGCACCCGTAAGCGTCCGGCCGCGGAACGCGGCGGGACGGCAGAACTACCGACTCAGTGGTTCAGGGGGCTGACGGCGTGACCGAAAGCCCCCGCCCTGGATGCTTCGGGGCTCGACATGCCCGCACGCTACATGACCGTTGCCCGACGACGCACACCAGTTTGTGCGCGTGCGCAGCCACTACGGTGCCGCGCCACTGCCGGCCCCGGCCCGGCCCGCATCGCGCTCATCACCGCCGGCGTGAGGGTGTTCCTCCGCGGCGACCAGTCCGAAACGGGTTGCTGAGGAAACGACAAGTCGGCTACTACAGCAATTGGCCGACACGGCAAGGGGGCAAGCAGTTGACGACACCTCACCTCGGGGCGCTCAACGAGTTCTGTTGGATGGACGTCAAGACGCATGACGTGCCGGGCACCACGGCCTTTCTCGCCGCTGTGCTGGGGTGGCGGTTCGCCGTGGACGAAGGCGACTGGCGCCGCGCGATCAAGATCTCCGCCGACGGTCATCAGATCGGCGGCGTGAGTGACCTCAGCTCTCCGCTCTACCCGCCGGGCACTCCCGCGCACATCGCCTACTACCTCGCCGTCGATGACGTCGAGACCCGCACCGAAGCCGCCGTCGCGGCGGGTGCCCAGCTCGTACTCCCGCCTTTCGACGCAGGGGACCAGGGCCGCATCGCCACCCTGATCGATTCCGTGGGCGCGGCCTTCTCTCTGTGGCAGACACACCCTTCCAACCGGTGGTCTCCATCGACGCGCGCACCACACCACATGGTTCTTGCCTGCCCCCGCCCTGAGGAGGCCCGCCGGTTCTACCGCGACATGCTCGGCACCGTCCCCAGCTGTGCGGACTTCGTACCGATGCATGGCTGTGAGGAGTGCTCACCTCGCTGGGAGCTCGTCGTCTCCGTCGACGCCCCGGACGCCGTGGCCGGCCGCGCACGCGGCCTGGGACACGGGGTGACGGGCGGGCAGGACGTCGGCGAGCAATGTCTGAGCTGTCCGGACGGACTGAGGTTCCGCATCCGGGCTGCCGCCTGATGAGGGTGCCGGGAAGGCGGCCGCCAGGGTCCGGTGTCGGCGCGCAGTGTCGGCCGGTGGCCGAAGGGCAGGCCGAGGCGGCCTGCTAGGGGTATGCGGCGTCCAGGCGGCTGCGGAGGGTGGCGGCGAAGTCTTCGGCGCGGGCCAGCTGGATGCGTAGTTCCTCGATCTTGCGGCTGGCATCCTGCTCGTAGGTCCGCACCCGCTCCATGAGTGCCTCGCGCCCGGCGCCGTCGGCCGTCTCGGCATGGTCGAGGCGGTCGACGGCGTCGAGGAGGTCACGCATCTCGTCCAGGGTGAATCCGAGGGGCTTCATGCGGCGGATGACCATGAGCCGCTGCACATCGGACTCCGTGTAGAGACGGAATCCGCCCTGGGAGCGGGCGGAGGGGATGACCAGGCCGGTCTCCTCGTAGTGCCGGATGGTGCGCAGGGACAGCCCCGTCCGCGCGGCGACCTCGCCGATCTGCATGTGCTTGCCGTCCACGCTCGTGTCCCTGGCCCTTCTCCTCGTGGCGGGACGCGTCCCGTGCGACTCCGCCAACCCCTACTCTAACGTTAGGGTAGAGTTGTCGGCGGTGAGGGTGGCTCGGTCGCCCCGCTGCTGCCGTTCCGGGGCCGATGACGCCTCCGGCGAGGATCCGATTTCTGCAGGAGAGAGCGTGCGCGAGCCCATGACGCCGATCGCCGCCGCCTGCCCGCCGTGACCCTTCGCCCCCGGATGTGAGCCGCCCGGCCGCCTGTGCGTGCCGCCCGCCTCGCGTCCACCCCCCTCGACTTCCGGCCCGCTCTGCGGGCCGTCCGCGGGGTGCCGGCCCGGCCCTCGCGCGTCCTTACCGCATGCCCCCGGCCTGACACAGGGGGGCCCGAGCACGACAGGTACGCATCTCCTTGTCTTCTGCTGCTGTGACTCCCGCCGCGCGGCTGCGCGGCTTCAAGCCGGACTGGCTGAACAACCCGAAGGTCTGGCGCACCGAGGTCCTCGCCGGCCTGGTCGTCGCTCTCGCGTTGATCCCCGAGGCGATCTCGTTCTCGATCATCGCCGGTGTCGACCCCGCGGTCGGTCTGTTCGCCTCGTTCACCATGGCCGTGGTCATCTCGATCGTCGGCGGCCGACGCGCGATGATCTCCGCCGCCACCGGCGCCGTCGCCCTCGTGATCGCCCCGCTGAACCACGAGTACGGCCTGAGCTACCTGATCGCCGCCGTCATCCTCGCCGGCGTCATCCAAGCCGTGCTCGGCGCACTCGGAGTGGCGAAGCTGATGCGCTTCGTGCCGCGCTCGGTGATGGTCGGCTTCGTCAACGCCCTGGCCATCCTGATCTTCATGGCACAGGTGCCCGAGATGCACGACGTGCCCTGGGCCGTCTACCCGCTGATCATCGGCGGTCTCGCGCTGATGGTGTTCTTCCCGAAGGTCACCAAGGTGATCCCGGCCCCGCTCGTCTCGATCGTCATCCTCACCGTCATCACGGTCGCGGCCGGCATCGCGGTGCCGACCGTGGGTGACAAGGGAGCCCTGCCGTCCTCTCTGCCGGTTCCCGGCCTGCCGGACGTGCCGTTCACCCTGGACACCCTGACGACGATCGCCCCCTACGCGTTCGCGATGGCACTGGTCGGCCTGATGGAGTCCCTGATGACCGCGAAGCTGGTCGACGACATCACGGACACCCACTCCTCCAAGACACGCGAATCCATCGGCCAGGGCATCGCCAACATCGTCACCGGCTTCTTCGGCGGCATGGGCGGCTGCGCCATGATCGGCCAGACCATGATCAACGTGAAGGTGTCCGGCGCCCGGACCCGTCTGTCCACCTTCCTCGCCGGCAGCTTCCTCATGGTGCTGTGCATCGCCTTCGGCCCGGTCGTCTCCGACATCCCCATGGCCGCCCTGGTCGCCGTCATGGTCATGGTCTCCTTCGCGACCTTCGACTGGCACTCCATCGCCCCGAAGACACTGAGGCGGATGCCCGCCGGGGAGATCGCGGTCATGGTCATCACGGTGATCGTGGTCGTCGCCACCGACAACCTCGCCATCGGCGTCTTCGTCGGTTCCCTCACCGCCATGGTCATCTTCGCCAAGCGCGTCGCCCACCTCGCCCAGGTCACCGCCGTCACCGACCCCGACGGCAGCACGGTCGTCTACCGGGTCACCGGCGAGCTGTTCTTCGCCTCCTCCAACGACCTCGTCGGCCAGTTCGACTACGCCGGCGACCCGGCGAAGGTCGTCATCGACCTCTCGTCCGCCCACATCTGGGACGCCTCCTCCGTCGCCGCCCTCGACGCCATCGAGACCAAGTACAAGCAGCGTGGCAAGACCGTCGAGATCACCGGCCTGAACGACCCCAGCGCCGACCTCCACGGCAAGCTCACCGGCGAACTCGCCGGTAGCCACTGACCCCGCGCCGCACGAACACGGCAGAGGACCCCGGCCCAACGGGCCGGGGTCCTCTCGTCTCGTCCCGGCGCTCTACTCCGATGAGGGACCGCGCGCGGTAGGTTCCGAAGATCCACAGATTGCCCTCCGGGTCCTGTCCCGCACGTACGCCGCGGCGTCCGACCCGAGCCGGGTCTCATGCGACGCTTTCGCACGCGTCGAGGTCGGCCCGCAGGCTGCCGAGATGGACGGGGCCGGTCTCCGGGCGCAGCCGTTCGACCGCGACGTCGGACAGGAGTGAGTCTCGCCGACGAGTTCGCCCCGTAGAGCCATGCCCAGCGTGCGAAAGAACCTGCGTCACCCCACGCTGGGCGAGCTGGAGATCGACCGGCACACCCTCGGCCTGCCCGGCTCAGGTTTCTCTCTGGTGATGTACACGGCGGAATCAGGAAGCCCCAGCGCCGTTGCGCTGAAGGGCCTTTGAGCGCAGCCGCCACGGAAGCCACCGCGTCCGCCGAGGCTGGGCCGGGCGGGGGGAACGTAGCCCCCGGACGGAGAACGGCCCACTCGGGAGCTTCACGCGCATGTCCGCACGTCCGTTGGTTCGGTCGTCCGGTCAGCGCTCTACCCAGTCCGGCGTCCACATGTCGTGCGGGGTTCGCGGGCCGGTGGTGCGCAGATGGTCGCGTAGCGCGGTCAGTACGGGGTGCCGGTCTCCGTCTCGGAACAGCAGCACGTGCGGGTAGACCGGGGTCGGGTCGTGCAACGGGATACGTCGTAGGTCGTGGTTCTGGGGCCACAGGTACCGGTCTCCGCTGCCGACGAGGGTGGCCAGCGAGGCCGAGTCGGCCAGCGCGTCCATCAGGGCCTCGTCACCGAAGTTGGGGCCGAGCGCGTCGATGCTCAGGCCGAAGGCCTCGGACAGCGCCCGGTAGAACGCCGACCACTCCGTGCCCGGCCTGATCCCGGGGATCCAGATGCGGTGGCCGGCCAGGTCGGCAGGACTGACCCAGGGCACGCCGGCCAGCGGATGACCGGGGCCGACCAGCAGCTCCAGGGGTGCGTCCAGAAGTCGTTCGGTGCTGATCCCGGCCGGGATCTGGTCTGCCGGCAGGGCACGGAAGGACGCGTCGACGGTTCCTTCGAGCACCGCCTGGGCGGCCTGGGCGGCGTTCTCCTGGCTCAGGGTGACCGCGTCCAGGTCCGTCTCGGGGTGGGAGCGGTAGAACCGGTAGACGGCCTGGGCCGGGGAGATGCGCCGATTGAGGACATCGACGCGCAAGGGACGACTGCCGGGGCGTACGGCCTGCTCGGCCTGCTCGATGGTCGCCAGGACCTTCTTGGCGTGCGGCAGGAAGACCTGCCCGTCCAGGCTCAGCCGGGAGCCTCGGGAGGTCCGCACGAGGAGCGTGACCTCGATGTGCCTCTCCAGGGCCGCGACCCGCTTGGAGACCGCCTGTTGGCTGACCCCCAGCTCGTCGGCCGCAGCCTGGAACTGGCCGGTCTCGGCGACGGCCACGAACGTCCGCAGCACTTCAACATCCACGCCTCCACCCTACTTCCACAACTGCTGGTTGTGTCCGGTGTGGTGCGGGGTTGTTTGATCGAGTGTTCTGCGCGGTGGTGGGGTCAGCGTATGTCTACTCGCACAGAGCAGGTCATGCATGTCCAGACGCCTGAGTTCTCGCGTCATGTGGAGCGGATCGTGGAGGTGACCGATGCGACGTCTCGACTGAACGTGCTTCCGTTCAGCGACAGCGAAGGTCGTGCTGAACTACTTTCCGTTGTGTTCGGCGGCCCGCTGCCGGAGTCGGTGACGATCTACCCGCCGTTCTTCACCGAGTGCGGGCTGAACACCACGTTCGGGGAGAACGTCTTCGTCAACCAGGGATGTACCTTCATGGACAAGGGAGGCATCCGTGTCGGCAGCGGCGTCATGATCGCCCCGAAGGTCAGCCTCATCACCGGAGGCCATCCCCTGCCCCTGGCCGAGCGCCGCGAGTACCTCTCCTTCGCCCCGATCGTCATCGGGGAAGACGTCTGGATCGGGACTGCTGCCGTGATCACGCAAGGTGTGACCATCGGTGCCGGTGCGGTGGTCGCTGCCGGTGCGGTGGTCACTCGTGATGTTCCTGCCGGCACCGTGGTCGCGGGAGTGCCCGCCCGGGTGCTCAAGACGATCGACTGAGCCCGGCCGGGCTGCCGCGCAGGATGCGCAGCACCTCTGAGGTCTGATCCCGATGCCTCGGCACGCCCGGCAGACCGAAGGGCACCCTGCTCAGCAAGTCGGCGGTCCTGGAGCGCGCGGTCGTCGACGCCCTCCACGAGAGGCCGTCGGCCGGGAAGCCGTCGACGACCTGATCCCCGGCAGGGAGTGTCGGGGCGTGGTCACGCGCCCCGACACCGGTCGCTCTTTGCACGGTTCCCGCCAGTCACGTCGCCGTGACCCGGCCCCCTCAGAACTGCGGTTGACCTCAACCCGAGTCGAAGTCCTGAGTTCCCCTCAGGGACACCATGAACATCACTCACCCCGGCAACGACGCTGACGAGCAGAGGATTCGCGAGTTGGTCGCGCGATCCCAGGAGGCGCAGCTCGACCCGGACGTGCTGCCTGCGCTGCACACCTCGAACATGGTGATCGTCAACTTGGCGGGGCGGCGCCTCTTCGGGCGTGAGGCCTTCGCCTCGGCCATGGCTGAAGCGCTCTCCTCCCCGCTCAAGGACATCCGGACCTCGTTGGAGGTCGACGACATCCGGTTCACCACGTCGGACGTCGCTGTCGTCAGCCGCACCAAGACCGTCCACGACGAACGGTCCGGGGCAAAGGACTCGTCCGTACTGCCCTCGGTCGGTGTCATGACCTACGTGATGACCCGCCGGGGCGGGGACCGGCGCATCGCCCTGGCCCAGACGACACCGGTCGGCTGAGCGGCCGCTGCGCCGACCTGGCGCCGACGAGCACGGGCCCGACCGGTCGGCCCAGTAGCCGGGCGCGCGTTGGGCGGAGGCGGAGTCGCGCCTGCTCGCCTCCTTGTCGTCCCGCACCACCCGTTCACGACGGCCCGCTGTTTCGACCCCCACTGGTTCGTAAACTGCCGGAGCGCCTGACGGGACCCCGGCTTCACTGATCTTCAGCGAGCCGTCGACGGCCTGCACCGCGTAGTGGAAGACGTGCTCGTCCCGCCTCCAAACCGTCGCGAGCATACGTCGCCCCATCCCGTGGATGCGCCGGCGTCAAGGACGCCTGCCTCTCGGCAGTCGGTGCCAACGGCCTCGGATCCTGCGGCGGTGCTCACCGAGGTCGCGCGGGGCGAGTACGTGGGTCCGGAGGGCGCCGGCCCGGAGGTCTGCGGCGATGTGCTGCTCGGCCAGGAGTTCGGTACGGAACGTCCGGGAGGAGCTGCCGGACCGGGCGGGAACGCCACGAGAACTCCTCGAAGACCCCTGGAGAGTCAGAGGACTTGGGGTGGCGGGGGATCCGCGTCGGCGGGCGCAGATCGTCCGTCCCGTGTCAGAGCGGGCTGTCGGGCATGCCGTAGGCGTCGGCGATCAGCTCGGTGGAACGCAGCCGGGCCTGGACGGAGTGGCCGACGCTGCCGATCATGAGTTCGTCCGCGCCGGAGTCCCGCTGGACCTGGTTCAGATGGGCGATGACCTGCTCGGGGGTGCCGTGCGGGACGTGCTCCAGCCAGCCGTCGACGGCCTGGCGTTCCTGGGCGTCGTATATGTAGGCGTCCACTTCCTCGGGGGACGGCATCAGGTAGGACTTGCGCTGGAACATGCGGAGCATGGCGTGCGCGAGAGTGCCGGCCTGGCGGCGGGCCTCACGCTCGTCGGTGGATGCCGCGACGGTGAAGCTGACCAGCGCGTACGGCAAGGCCAGGGCCTCGGACGGAGTGAACCGCTCGCGGTACAGACGCAGGGCGGCCACGGCATCGCGCGGGTTGAAGTGCGCGGCGAAGGCGAACGGCAGGCCGAGCCGCGCGGCGAGCTGCGCGGAGTAGCCGGACGAGCCGAGCAGCCACACCGGCAGGCGGCCGGTGGGCGGGGTGACGCCGTTGAGCCGGTCCTGGGCGGGCCCGGGCACGGCGTACACGCGGTCGGCGTAGGGGTGCTCGGCCGGGAAGTCGTCGCCGAGGAAGTGCAGCAGCTCGGCCACCTGTTGGGGGAAGTCCTCGGAGCCGCTCGCGCCGCGGCGCAGGGCGGCCGCCGTGGCGTGATCGGTGCCCGGGGCGCGGCCCAGACCCAGGTCGATGCGGCCGGGGGCGAGGGCGTCCAGCATGCCGAACTGTTCCGCGACGACCAGCGGCGGATGGTTGGGCAGCATGATCCCACCCGCGCCGAGCCGCAGCCTGCTGGTCTCCGCGGTGAGCCGGGACAGCAGGACGGGCGGGCTCGAGGTGGAGACGCCGGGCATGGCGTGGTGCTCGTTCATCCAGTAGCGGGTGAAGCCGCGCCGGTCGGCGAGCCGGGCGAGTTCGATGCTGCCGGCCAGCGCCTCCGCGGCGGTCTGGCCGGTGCCGGTCATGGCGGAGTCCAGTACGGACAGAGGGACGGGGGCGGAGCCGTGGCGGGTGCCACGGATCGGGTCGGTCATGGTCGTGCGGTCCTTCGATGGTGCGGGAGGTGGGGGAGGGGCCGGGCGCCGGCAGACAGCTGCGGCGGGTCCCTGTCGGCCGTCGCCCGGCCGTGTCCGGTCTCGGTGCCCAGCGTGCGTGGGTTCAGCCCCGGACGCCGAAGTCGATGCGCTCGGTGAGACCGGCGGCGGCGAAGGCGGCGACGAGCTCGTCGCCGCCCTCGGTGAAGTGGGCCCAGCTGTCGTAGTGGACGGGGACCACGCGGCCGGCGTCGAGGATCGTCGCGGCCTGGGCGGCCTGGGCGCTGTCCAGGACGATCAGCTCGTTGTCGAAGACTTCGGTGAAGCGGGGCGCGCCGGCGAAGAGGAGGGCCGTGTCCACCGGGGCGAAGCGCTCGGCGATGTCCCTGACCGCGTCGAGAGAGGCGTTGTCGCCGCTGACGTAGACGGTGGGCAGGTCCTCGCCGGTCAGAACGAATCCGACGACCTGACCGGTGATCGGCTCGACCTTCTCGCGCGGGCCGGGGCCGTGGATGGCGGGTACGCCGGTCACGATGACCGTGCCGGGCCCGCCGTCCCGGCGCTCGAGCTCGACCGACTGCCAGTCGGTGAGGCCGGTGGCCGCCTGACCGAGACGCTCCCCACCGCCGGGGGTGGTGAGCGTCAGCGGGACGTCGGCGAGCAGGGCCCGGCCGGAGGTGTCGAGGTTGTCGGCGTGCTCGTCGTGGGAAAGCAGGACCACGTCGACGCGGCCGAGATCGTCCGGGCTGCCGTCGGCCGCCGCCGTCTTGGTCAGCACAGCGGCCGGTGCCTGGTGGTCGCCGGGGTCGTCGAAGGTCGGGTCGGTGAGAAAACGCAGGCCGCCGTACTCGAAGAGGGCAGTCGGGCCGCCGAAGACGCGGACGGGGAACGGGGCGGTCTGCAGGGTGGGGGAAGACACGAGAAGGAACTCCTCACG
>NZ_BAABCQ010000052.1:0-43217 GCF_039539045.1 Streptomyces marokkonensis | reverse complement strand
GGGCGCCCGAGGTTTTCCCACTCATGGTAAAGGACGAGCAAAAGCATGGGGAGTCCCCAAATGTCCTCGGACCCCTATGCTTCTACCCGCCTGTAGAGAACGGCCGTACGGTTCCGGTTGTTCCCCGCACGAAAGCGCCCGCACGAACGTGAAGGAGAGAACGCCTCGATGGTGTTCAAGCGGCTGCCCGGTTCCCTCGGCGTGGGCGGTCCCACGGTGGACACGGTCCTCGACCCGGGCGCCGCCCGGCCGGGGGGCGCGCTGTCGGGCCGGGTACGGCTCGTCGGTGGCACCGCCGACCAGGACGTCGAGCACGTCGCGCTGGAACTGGTGGCCCACGTCGAGGCCGGGCGTGACACATGTGACGGGCGTGACGGGCACGACAGACGTGACGGGAACGAGGACGGGAACGAGGACGGGGCCGGGAGGAGCGAGAGGGGCGTCGTCTTCGGTCGGCACACCGTCGGCGGGGCCTTCCGGCTCGGGGCGGGCGAGCACCACAGCGTGCCGTTCACACTGTCGCTGCCCTGGGAGACACCGGTCACCGAGCTGGACGGGCGGCCGCTGGGCATCGCGCTCGGCCTGCGCACCGAACTGGCGGTCACCGGCGCCCACACCGGCGACACGGGCGACACGGGCGACACCGATCCGCTGACCGTCGCACCGCTGCCCGCCCAGGAGGCCATCCTGGAGGCCTTCGAGCGGCTCGGCTTCGGCTTCCGCTCCGCCGGCCTGGAGTCCGGCCGCATCGGCGGCACCGGGCAGCGGCTCCCCTTCCACCAGGAGATCGAACTCGCCCCGCCCCCGCCCTACGCCCATCAGGTCAACGAGATCGAGCTGACCTTCCTGGCCGTGCCCGGTGCCCTGGAGGTGGTGCTGGAGGCGGACAAGCGCGGCGACCCGTTCCCCGGCGGCCCGCTCTCCGAGGGACATGACGCCCTCAGCCGTTTCACCGTCCCGCACGAGGGGCCGGCCGGCCCCCTGGACTGGAACGCCCTCGTCGACGGCTGGGTACGGGAGCTGGTGGAGCACCGCGAGTCGTACGGCTCCCACGCGGTGTACAGCCACGAGTCCGGGCGCCTGGCCGGCACCGGATCCGGCAGGGGCACCCCTACCGGCTCCGGCAGCGACTCCGGAACCGTCGTGGGGGCGGAGGAAGCCTGATAACTTCTACAGGAGTGTAGAAGTCAGCAAGTCAGCTCCTCAGACCCGTACGGAGTTCTCATGGCCCTGTGGGACCGCTTCAAGGAGTCCGCGTCGCAGATGCAGACGCAGCTCGTCGCGAAGAAGAACGACCTCAAGAGCGGCGCCTTCCGCGACGCGAGCATGGCGATGTGCGCGCTGGTCGCCACCGCGGACGGGACTGTCGACGCGTCGGAGCGGCAGCGGGTGGCCCAGCTCATCGCCACCAACGAGGTGCTGCAGAACTTCCCCGCCGACGACCTGCGCCGCCGTTTCGAGGCCAACCTGGACAAGCTGACCGCCGACTTCGCCTTCGGCAAGGTCGGCGTCCTCCAGGAGATCGCCAAGGCGAAGAAGAAGCCGGCCGAGGCGCGGGCCGTGGTGCAGATCGGCATCGTGATCGGCGGCGCCGACGGGGACTTCGACAAGGACGAGCGGGCCGTCGTCCGCGAGGCGTGCTTCGCCCTGGATCTGCCGCCGCACGAGTTCGACCTCTGACGTTCGCCGGTTTTGCCGTAGATTCCGTGCGGGCCCGTGCCGCGGGTCCGCACCGTACGCCCACCAGGAGAGCGCCGTGTTCGGACTGAGCGAGCTCGCGATCATTCTCATCGTCGTCATAGCCGTTCTCGCAGCCAAGAAACTCCCCGAGCTGACCCGCTCGGCGGGCAAGTCGGCCCGGATTCTCAAGGCCGAGGCCCGCGCGATGAAGGACGAGGAGCGGACGCCGCCGGAGGACCGGGAGGCGCCCCGGGTCATCCAGGGCGAGGCGGTCCGCCGCGACGACACCGGGGACGGCGACCCCGGCACGGCGCCCGGCGCGCGGGGCACCTCCCAGGGCTGACCGGACCGGGTACAGGTCGGTCCGGTCAGGTGCAGGACGGTCCGCCCGGGTACAGAACGGTCCGCCCGGGTACAGAACGGCCCGCCCGGGTACAGAACGGTCCGCCCGGGTACAGAACGGTCCGCCCGGGTTCAGGACGGGTCCTCCGGTACGGCGGACAGCAGGCTGTGCACGACGGGGCCCGCCGAGCCACCACCGGTGACGCCCTCCTCGACGACGACGGCGACGGCGACGTTGCCTCGGTGGGCGACGAGCCAGCCGTTGTTGTCCTGGTCGTCGGAGACCTCTGCGGTGCCGGTCTTCGCGCCGATCTCCCCGGGCAGGTCGGCCAGGACGCGCGCGGTGCCGTCGGTGACGGTGGCCCGCATCAGTTCACGCAGTTGGGTGACGACCTCGTCGGGGAGCGGCTCGGTACGGGTCTCGTCCGTGTTTCCGGCGGTGACGGACGGCTGGTGGAACTCGCCGGAGACCGCGGTGGCCGTCACCGACGCCATGATCAGGGGGTTGGCCTGTACCCGGCCCTGCCCGATCATCGACGCGGCCTTCTCCGTCTCGTCCTTGGGTACCGGCACGGAGCCGTCGTACGTCGGGATGCCGATGTGCCACTCCTGGCCGACCCCGAAGTGGGTGCGGGCGACCTCGCCCAACTCGCCGTCGTCGAGCTTGCCGCGCAGGCTGATGAACGCGGTGTTGCAGGACTCCGTGAAGTCCTTCCGGAAGGTGGCGCCGGGGTACTCGGAGGTCTCCACGTTGTGGAACTCCTTCCCGACCGTCAGGTACTTGGGGCAGTCCACGACGTCGTCGGGCGCGACCGCGTCCTTGAGCAGCAGCGCGGTGCTGGTGACGATCTTCCAGGTGGAGCCGGGCGCGTAGGTACCGGAGGCGGCGCGGTTGAAGCCGCTGGAGGGGGAGTTGGCGAGGGCGAGGACCTCGCCGTTGTCGATGCGCAGGGCAACGAGGGCGGCGTTCTTGCCGTCGGCCTCGGCGAGGGCCTGCTCGGCCGCGGACTGCCAGGTGGCATCCAGGGTGGTGCGGACGGGCTCGCCCTCCGCCGCCGGGTCGGGCTTCTTGCCGAAGGACGCCTCGGTGCGCACGGTCTCGCCGGTCGCCCGGTCGATCAGCTCGACCGCGCCGCGCGGTCCGCCGTCGGCGCCACCGGCGAGGCGGCCCAGGAGGGGGGTCAGGGACGGGTGGTCGCCGCCCGAGAGTGAGGTTCCCTCGCGGTCGGTGACCTCGGGCGGGGTCGTCTCCTCGCGCTCCAGCCGGAACTTCGCCGTTTCGCTCAGCCGCGGATGGACCAGGGACAGCCGCCAGTCCACCTTCCAGCCGCCGTCGTCCTGTTCGCGCAGCGGCAGTCGCGACTCGTAGGTCCAGGTACCCAGACCGGTGATCGGCATCTTCGCGGTGAAGGGGACGCCGAGGGTGCCGTCCTCGGCCTCCTCCTTCACGTCCGGCGCCGCCGTCAGCTCGGGCTTACTGATGTCGAGTCCGGCGGTGAAGCTCTGCAGCACCTCCTGCGCCGTGTCGGGACTGGTGGTGCGGCCGGCCGCGCTCGGCAGCCGCCCGGCGGCCCAGTCGGCGAGGAAGGCGCGCGCCTGTTTCATCGCGGCGGGGTCGGGACCGTCGTCGCCGCGTGCGAAGGGTCCGAACCCGGCGGCGTACGAGCCGCCTGCGGCGATCGCGAGTACGACCCCCACCGCGGCGACGGCCCGCACGCCGTTGCGTGGGCCGCGGCGACGGGGGGAGGTGAGGTGGGGGGCGTCGTCAGGCATCGGAAGGTCCTTTTCTGTCCGTGACGGGCTGTCCGTGACGGGCTGTCCGTCGTCTCACGTCAGCGACCGGCGCCTGCGCCTGCGCTGCTGCCGGTGCCGGTGCCGGGGCCGGTGCCGGTGCCGGTGAAGAAGTCGATGATCGTGTCGGTGGCGTTCAGGGCCTTGCTCGTGGGGCCGAATCCCTTGGGCGGGGCGATCGTCGAGCCCGGCCAGGTGTGACCGGCGTCGTCGACGACGAGGAGCTGGACGGTGGCTCCTCCACCGGCCTCCGGGGCGTTCTTCAGGCTCCAGACGGTGCGGTCGTAGCCCTTCTTGTGTTCCGTGACCGGACCGCCCGCGTCGCCCTCGGCGGCGAACGCCTCCGCGCTGTCCCGGGCCGACAGGCTCGGCAGGATCGGCTCCTCGGGGTTCGGCGGCGGGGAGGGCCAGCCCTTGAGGGGGCGTACGGGGTCGTCGGCTCCGTAGACGACCATGACGGGGACGGGCCCGGTCGGCTCGACCGCGGCGTCGCCCGCGGGCAGCTGGCCGGACACCGAGGCCGCTCCCGCCAGCAGGTCGGGGAGTTGGGCGGCTACGCGCAGCGCCATCGAGCCGCCGTTGGAGAACCCGGCGACATAAACCTGCTCGGGGTCGGCCCGCTCGGTGCCTACGAGGTGCTTGACCAGCGCCTCGGTGAAGCGGACGTCGAGGTCCGGGTCCGGGCGCTGCTCGGTCGCCCGTGTGCCCGCGCCCCAGCCGTCGTCGAGGCCTTCGGGGTAGGCGACCAGCATGCCGCGCTCCCCGGCGGCCTTCTCCAGCCTGCTCTTCTTACGCATCTCCGCCGCGTCGGCGCCCCTGCCGTGGAAGGCGATGACGAGAGGCCTCGGACCGTCGGCGGCGGTGGTGGGCCGATGCAGAAGGTACTGGCGGGTGTGGCCGTCCACCCGTAGCTGTGCGCGGACGTCCGGCGCCGCGGAGGCCGTGTCCCCGGAAGCCCGGGACGGGCTGCTCGCCGCCGGCGCCGAGTCCGGGCCCCCGGACTCGGCGGCGCAGCCGGCCAGCGGGAGAGCGAGGGCGAGGGCGAGCGCGGTGGGCCACCGGCGGGGGCGCGGGGAAAGGCCGGAGAAGCGGCCCGACGAACCGTCCGAAGAGCGGTCCGAGGAAGAGTGGGGGAGGTCGCGGAAGGAACGCATGGCCCGAGGAGAGCAACCCGGTGCGACCCCTGTCCAAGATTGATATGGATGTCGGTTCGATCAATGCCCGATATGATTACTGGTCGTGGACCTGGTGCGGCACCTGGAGTGCTTTGTGGCTGTTGCAGAAGAGTCACACTTCGGGCGTGCTGCGGCCCGTCTCGGCATGGCCCAGCCACCTCTTTCGCAGCGCGTCCAGCGGCTGGAGAAGGAGCTGGGCGTCCGGCTCTTCGAGCGCACCAGCCGCCAGGTGACGATCACCGAGGCGGGCACGCTCCTGCTCGCCGAGGCCCGGGAGCTGCTCGCCCGCTCCGACTCCTTCCTGGCCACCGCGCGCCGCATCCGCAGCGGCGAGACCGGCCTGCTGCGCGCCGCCCTGTCCCCCGACATCTCCGGCGAGACCGTCGCCGCGCTGCTGGCGGACTTCCGGCACCGGCACGCCGGCCTGGAGCTGGAGCTGCACGAGCTGTCCACCGCCCAGCAGCTCGCCGGGTTCGCCGCCCACGAGCTGGACGTCGGCCTCATCCACCACCCGTGCGACGTCACCGGTCTGGAGCTGGGCCCCGTGCTGCGCCGCGACCTCGGCGTGCTGCTGCCGCGCGGCGCGGACCAGGCGGAGCTCGACGAGGTGCCGCTCGCCTCCCTCACCGGGTACGACCTGGTCCTCTTCCCGCGCTCCGGGGCCCCCGCGGTCTACGACGACCTGCTCACCGCCTGCGCCCGGGGCGGCTACACCCCCGCCGCCGTACGGCACGGCCAGGGCGCCAGCTTCGTCCGCGGACTGGTGCTGTCGTCCGGGGCCGTCGCCCTCGGTCCCCGCGACACCCGGCTCGCCGCGGCCGGTGACGGGGACCTGGTCTGGCGTCCGCTGGCCGGGGCCCCGCTGGCCTGGCGGCACTCGGTGGCCTGGCCCAGGGGGCGCGGTGACGCCGCCGTCGGCGCCTTCGCGGACGCGGCCACGCACGCCCTGCGCACCACGGCCGGCGCCCGCTCCGAGGCACCCGCCCGGCCACTGCACCTTCGCCCGGCATCGGAGTTCTGGCTATGACCGACACCGCCACCACCGGCCGTCTGGACGCGGCCTTCGCCGACGCCGGGGTCACCGGGTGGCTGCATGCCGTGGACATCGACTCCGGCGCGCAGGCCGGGACCGGGGCGGACCAGCCGGTGTGCACGGCCAGCGTCCACAAGGTGTGTGTGCTCCTCACGCTGCACGAGCTGGCGGCGGCCGGGGAGCTCGACCTCACCGAACGGGTCGAGTGCCCGCCGGCCGGGCGCACCCCGGGGCCCACCGGGCTCGCGGCCATGCTCGACCCGGTCCGGCTGTCGCTGCGCGACGCGGCGTTCCTGATGATGTCCGTCAGCGACAACACCGCCGCCGACCTGCTGCTGCGCCGGGTCGGGCTGGACGCCGTCAACCGCACCACGGCCCGGCTCGGCCTCACCCGCACGCGGGCGGTGTACGGCTTCGGCGACATGCTCGCCGCGATGCGCGAGGACACGGGGCCGGACGGTGCCCAGGCCCTGGCCGACCCGCACGTCATCGCCCGGCTCCGCGCCCTGGACCCGGCCCGCACCAACCGCAGCACCCCGCGCGACATGACCCGTCTGCTCGCCGCCCTCTGGCGGGACGAGACGTGCCCGCCCCAGTACGGCGCCGCCATGCGCCGCATCATGGGCCTCCAGGTCTGGCCGCACCGGCTGGCCTCCGGCTTCCCCTTCGACGACGTCCACGTGGCCGGCAAGACGGGCAGTCTGCCGACCCTGCGCAACGAGGTCGGCGTCGTCGAGTACCCCGACGGCGGCCGCTACGCCGTGGCCGTCTTCACCCGCACCGCCCACACCGCCACCGTCCTCCCCGCGGCGGACGCGGTGATCGGCACGGCGGCCCGGATCGCGGTGGACGCGCTGCGGGCACCGTGAGACGGAAACGGCGGGCGGGGGGCGGGGGCGGGGCGGCGGGCACCGGGTCCGGGCCCTCCCGGCAGCGGCGTCGAGGGGCGAAGGCGGCGTCAGCCGTCGTTGTCGCGCCAGCGCCCGCCGCTCGGGGCCGAGTCGAAGCGGGTCGCCGCCGAGGCGTTGCCACTGAAGTCGTTGCCGGAAACCCGGCCGCCGGTCCAGGTGGCCTCGTGCGCGATCCACACGGCGTGGGTCTGGGTGCGCGGGCGCCCGTCGTCCCGGACGCGGTTGCCGTGCACGTACGGGTGGGCCACGGCGGCGGCGGCGGTGATGCCGGTACGCGGGGCCGGGCAGTCCGGGAGACGGTAGGCGGCGCCCGGCGCGGGGGTGCCGCCGTCGGGCCAGGCCGTGTCCGCGCCCGGGCGCCTGGGGGCGAGGGTGAGCTCGGTGGCGGTGTTGTCACGGACCACGGCGTTTCGGCCGTCGCCGACCGTCAGCTCCTTGCCGCGGTGGCCGCCGGGGAGCCAGTCGGCGTTCTCGTCGGTGAGGGACAGCGGCCCGCAGTGGACGCCCTCGCCTCCCCCGTCCGTCGCCGGCGCGGCGCGGCGGCCGTTGTTCCGGATCCGGTTGCCGAAGATCGCCGGCTCGTGCAGCGGGGCGTCGACGCGGATGCCGTCCAGGGCGTTGTCGTGGATGTCGTTGGACTCCAGGACGATGTCGGTGGCGGGCTCCTGGTCGCCCCCGGCCAGGTTGTGCTGCCAGTAGCCGTACCGCCCGTTGCCGCTGACGCGGTTGCCGCGGAAGGCGTACGGCCCGGGGGTGTTGCCGAGCGCGATTCCGTCCCCCACGTTGCCGTCGGTCACGCACCCGGTGACGATGCCGCCGCGTCCGCCGACGCTCGTCGTGCCCTGCGCCGACACGTCGAACCCGGCGACGTGGTTGCCGAGCATCGAGCAACCGGTGACCAGCAGGCCGTCGGCGCCCCAGTCGGAGATGCCGTAGCGGTTGTCCTCGGTGTGGCAGGCGGTGACGCGGATGCCGCGGGGCGGGACCCAGTCGTCCTGCTGGAGTTCGAGGAAGATGCCGTTGGTGCCGTTGCCGGTGGCCGTGCAGTCGGTCACCGCCAGCCGTTCGACCGGCCCCCATCCGCCGACCCCGATCCCGATGCCGGCGCCGCCCATCTCCTCACCGGGGTCCTGTCGTCCGCACCGCTCGGCCAGCACGCCCTCGACGACGGTGTCCTGGAGGAAGTCGCACCCGAATCCGGTGGCGGCCGTGTCGTGGATGTACAGGTCGGTGAAGCGCCCGCGCAGCACGTACTGGAGCCCGAGCCCCTTGGCCAGCACCTCGTAGTCCTCGGTCTCCACCTGGGAGCCGTCGATCTCGAAGTGGGCGAAGGTGACGTCGGCGATGTGGTTGTCCCGTCCGGCGCCGTGCTGGGCGGTGGTGAACCAGGCCAGCGGCACCGGCCGCGTCGGGGCGCCGGGGTTGCACAGCGCGAAGCAGGTGGCACCGCGGCCGGCGCCGATCAGCGAGACGCCGCTGCGCCAGAGCACGGGCCGGTCCCGGATCACGTAGCGCCCGGCGGGCACCCGCACGGTGCGCGGCCGCCCGTCGGCGGCGGTGGCGTCGCCCAGCGCGTCCACCAGTTTCTGCAGGGCCGGCCGGTCGTCGGCGGTGCCGTCCCCGACCAGGCCGTACGCATGGGCGTCGGCCGTCAACGGCGCGGTCATGGGGCGCTCCTTCCACCGACGACGTGGGGGCACGGCGGCGGCGGGCTCGACACCGACGCCGCCGCGCTGCCGGCCGGGTACCAGGCACCGGCCCTTCTCAATCAGGACGAGGGGCCACCGGCACCTACTCGGACATTCCTGGCGCTTTATCTCATTTGGGGGTACATAATCAGAACATGAGTACGGCAACGTATGAACTGCTGGCCGCGTCCTCGCACGCGCTCAACGTGACCATGGCCTTCGTCGGCGGGCTGGTGATCGCCGGTGCGCTGATCTGGGCCGTGCGGATGGGCATGAGGGTCATGGAACGGGAATCCGAACGCCCCCACGCCGACGAGCAACCCAAGCTCCCCCCGACCGGTGCCGTCCACGAGGAACGGGAGATGCGGGAACCCGACGAGGTCCCGCTGATGACGGACGGAAGCCCTCGGCTGATGCCGTACCAGCTCCACCACTCGGGCAGCCGCCGTGGCCAGGACCAGAACCGCCGCCGCTGGCTGCCGGGGTCGAGCGGATCCTTCGGCGGCGGCGGCCCCGGGCACGTCTGACCAAAGCGGCCTCCGCCGACCCGAACGTCCTCCGGCGGCCCAAACGTCCTCCGGCGGCCCGAACGCCCCCCGGCGGCCCGAACGCCCCCGGCGGCCCGAACGCCCCCCGGCGGCCCGAACGCCCCCGGCGGCCCAAACGCCCCCCGGCGGCCCGAACGCCCTCCGGCGGCAGCGCTGCGCAGCCCGACGGGCTCCGCAGGGCGCCGCTCCGCCACCGCCGGGGCGCCCGGGCATCCCCCGCCCGGCCAGCGCCGGCGTGCGCGGCGGCGCCCGCGGACCTTCACTGGAGGAGCCCCGCGTGTCCTCGCGGGGCGTGTACTCACCAGGTCCCTGGAGGCGACATGGCCGGTCACCGGGTGCTGCGGGCGGTCGGTGCGACGGTACTCGCGGGCACCGTGCTGGCCGGTTGTTCCGACGGCGACGGCAGCGCCGCCGACGTGCCGTCGGACGCCGGGAGCGCCGCGGCCGAACGGGCCGCGTCGGCGGCCTCCTCGCTCGCGTCCCGGGGCTCGGACGCCGTGGCGTCGGCGACGGCGGAGGCCGGGCGGTGGCTCGAGGACATCCAGGAGGGCGCCGACGTCGAGGGCGACGTGAAGCTGGGTGCCCCGAAGACCGACGCCGACGGCCGCACCACCGTCGAGGCCACCGTCACCAACACCGCCGACTCCACGAAGTCCTTCGCGGTGCAGGTGAACTTCACGGACGCCGGCGGCGACCTGATCGACACGGCCGTCGTCACCGTCCCCGACGTCCCCGCCGGAAAGTCCGCCCACGCCACCGCCCGCAGCACCCACGACCTGTCCGGGGACGTGCGCACGGTGGTGGCCCGGGCCGTGCGCTACTGACACCCATGAGCGACCCGGACGCCGACGACGGCGAGGGCACGGGCGAAGAAACCCCCGGCACCCACGGCACCCCCGGTGTCTTCAAGGAACAGGACTACGCGGCCCGCATGGCACGGGCCGCGTACGAGGCCGCCACCCTCGGGCTCGCCGGTGTGCTGGTCACCCCGGGCCCCGACCTGGAGTGGCTGTGCGGCTACCGGCCCGCGGGCGCCACCGAGCGCCTCACCCTCCTCGTCCTCACCGCCGACGCCCAGCCCCGGCTGCTGGTCCCCGGACTGGACCGCCCGGACGCGGAGGCGGCCCCCGGCGCGGGCGCGCTGCGCGTCTTCGAGTGGTGGGACGGCCAGAACCCGCACACCGCGGCGGCCGGACTGCTGCGCCCGCACGGCCGGTACGGCGTCTCCGACGGAACCTGGGCGCTGCACCTGCTCTGCCTCCAGCAGTCGCTGCCGCTGGCCACCTACCAGCCCCTGTCCGCCGTACTGCCCATGCTGCGGGCGGTGAAGGACGAGCCGGAGCTGGTCCGGCTGGCGGCCGCGGCGGCGGCTGCGGACGCCGCGTACGAGGAGGTCCTCGGGCTGCGCTTCGGCGGACGCCGCGAACGCGACCTGGCCGCCGACCTGGCCCGGCTGCTGCGCGAGCACGGGCACAGCCGGGTCGGTCTCACGGTGGTCGGCTCCGGACCCCACGGCGCCGACCCGCACCACCGGGCCGGCGACCGGGTCATCGAGGACGGCGACATGGTGGTCCTCGACTTCGGCGGCCTCAAGGACGGCTACGGCTCCGACTCCGCCCGCACCGTCCACGTCGGCGCGCCCACCGACGAGGAACGCCGGGTCCACGAGACCGTCCGTGCCGCCCAGCAGGCGGCCTTCGAGGCGGTGCGGCCCGGGGTGTCCTGCCAGGAGATCGACCGGGCGGCCCGCGCGGTGATCGAGGAGGCCGGACACGCCGAGCACTTCCCGCACCGCACCGGCCACGGCGTCGGCGTCACCGTCCACGAGCCGCCCTACCTGGTGGAGGGCGAGGAGCAGCCGCTCGCACCGGGCATGTGCTTCTCCGTCGAGCCCGGCATCTATCTCCCCGACCGCTTCGGAGTCCGCATCGAGGACGTCGTGACCTGCACGGAGGACGGGGGCCGCCGGCTCAACACCACGTCGCACGAACTGGCGGTCGTGCACTGATCCGCCGGCCCCGCGGACCCCTGGAGCAGAGGCAGGGGCAGGGGCCGTCTAGAGCCCCAGCCACACCGTCGTGTCCGGGCCCAGGCGGCCGTCGTCCAGGGGTGCGCTGCTCAGCAGCACCTCCCCGGCCGGCAGGTCGACCGTCGTGCCGGAGAGGTTGGTGACGCACCGCCAGCTGTCCGAGCGGTCGAACCGGAGGACCCCGGCCGGGACGTCGTCCGCCCAGGTCAGCGACTCACCGTCGAGCAGTTTGCGGCGCAGTCGCAGGGCCGTGCGATACAGCTCCAGGGTCGAGCCCGCCACCCCGTCCTGGGCCTGGACGGCGTACGACGCGAAGTCCGGCGGCTGCGGCAGCCACGCGGCGCCCGCGCCGAAGCCGTACGACGGTCCGCCCGTCGTCCACGGCAGTGGCACCCGGCATCCGTCGCGGCCCTTGCGGACGTGCCCGGTCTGCTCCCAGATCGGGTCCTGGAGGACCTCGGTGGGCAGGTCGGCCACCTCGGGCAGGCCCAGCTCCTCGCCCTGGTAGACGTACGCCGATCCGGGCAGCGCCAGCATCAGCAGCGTCGCCGCGCGCGCCCGGCGCAGGCCGGCCCGCTCGTCGACGGCCGGCGCGTGGCCGCCGGACAGCAGCCAGGCGTCGGTGTCGGTGTCCGGCGGGAGGACCAGGCGGGTGGCGTGCCGGACCACGTCGTGGTTGGACAGCACCCAGGTCGCCGAGGCACCGGCGGCACGGGCGTCTTCCAGGGAGCCGGCGATGACCTCGCGCAGCTCCGCCGCCTCCCAGCGCGCCTGGAGGTACTCGAAGTTGAAGGCCTGGCCCAGCTCGTCCGGCCGGGCGTACAGCGCGCGCCGGGCGCCGGGCACCCAGGCCTCGGCCACCGCCATACGGGGCGGGGAGTAGGCGTCGAGGATCTTGCGCCAGTCGCGGTAGACCTCGTGGACGTCGTCGCGGTCGTAGAACGGGTGCGTGCCCGGGGCGAACCGGTCGAGTGCCGCCTCACTGCTCAGCTCGGGGGCGCCGAGGTCGCGCAGCGGCTCGGTCAGGTCCTTGACCAGCGCGTGCGCCACGTCGACGCGGAAGCCGTCGACGCCCCGGTCGCACCAGAACTTCAGCGTGGTACGGAAGTCGGCGCGGACCTGCTCGTTCTCCCAGTTCAGGTCGGGCTGCTGGGGCGCGAAGAGGTGCAGGTACCACTGTCCGTCGGGCACCCGCCTCCAGGCGCTGCCGCCGAAGACCGACTGCCAGTCGGTGGGCGGCAGCTCCCCGTGCTCGCCCCGGCCGTCCCGGAAGACGTAGCGGTCGCGGGCCGGGGAGCCGGGGCCCGAGTCCAGTGCCTCCCGGAACCACGCGTGGCGGTGCGAGGTGTGGTTGGGGACCAGGTCGACGATGACCTTGAGGCCCAGGCGGTGGGCCTCGGCGGCCATGGCGTCGAAGTCGTCCAGGGTGCCCAGGCGCGGGTCGACGTCCCGGTAGTCGTCGACGTCGTAGCCGCCGTCGGCGAGTTCGGACGGGTAGAACGGGCTGAGCCACAGGGCGTCGACGCCCAGGGCGGCCAGGTGCGTCAGGCGCTGGGTGATGCCGCGCAGGTCACCGAGCCCGTCGCCGTCGGCGTCGGCGAAGCTGCGGGGATAGACCTGGTAGATGACGGCCTGACGCCACCAGTCGGGGTCCTTGGACGACAGGTCGGGCGTGCGGGTGGTGCTGCGTACGGTCACGCGGTCTCCTTCGCGATGCGTGCGGGCGACACGAATAGATCTGTCCACATCACCCGAAAAGCGAACCCGCGCGCCCGCGACGCGCCGGGGTCACGAACCCGTGCGCTCGACCGCCCCCAGGTACAGATTCACGTACCGGGCCACGTCCACGTCCAACGCCACGTCCACCAGGGGCTGTTCGCGCGCGCCCCGGTGCAGTTCGGACTCGCCGGGGCGGGCGCGGCGGTCGACGACGGTCTGGCCGCGGGCCGGCCCGGGGGCCAGGGACACCTCGACGGGCAGCCGGTGCGTGGTCAGACCCTCCGGGTCGATCACCGCGCAGACCGCGCCCGCGTCGCCGAGGCCGCCGCCGGGGTCGGACTCGTCGGTGGCCGGGCCCCGGTGGGCGAGCAGCTCGCCGGCGAGCCGGGTGCCGGGCTCGGCGCTCGCGCGCAGCCGGCGTACGTCCGGCCCCGGGACGACCACCCGCTCGAACACGTCCAGCCCGTACATCGTGATCGGCACCCCGGCGGTGAGCAGGATCGCGGCGGCCTCCGGGTCGTGCCACACGTTGAACTCGGCGACCGGCGTCGCGTTGCCGGTGGCCACCGCGCCGCCCATGAAGACGATCCGCTCGATGTTGGCGGTGACCTCCGGGTGGGTGCGCAGCAGCAGCGCGATGTTGGTCGCCGGGGCGGTGGGGATCAGGGTGACCGGACGCGGGGAAGCGAGGATCTCCCGGCGCAGCAGGGTCACCGCGTCCACGTCGACGGGGCCGCGGGTGGGTGCGGGGGCGGGCAGGCCGAGGTCGCCCATGCCGTCCTGCCCGTGCACGTGCCGGGCGGTGCGCACGTCCTCGATCAGCGGACGCTCGGCACCCCGGGCGACGGGGACGTCCGGTGCGCCGGCCTGCTCCAGCACGGTCAGGGTGTTCCGTACGACGCCCTCCACGTCGGTGTTCCCGGCCACGCAGGTGACCGCGCGCAGGTCGAGCCCGGGGTGCCGGACCGCCAGCAGCAGGGCCAGGGCGTCGTCGATGCCGGTGTCGCAGTCGATGATCACCGGAATGGGGTGCCGGCCAGGGGCGGTCGTCACGGCGGGGCTCCTCGGGTTGGGGGGGGTGGGGGGTTGGGGGGTTGGGGGGTGCTGAGGGCGTGGGCCTCGGTGACCCTACGCGGGCTCACGCGGACACCCACGGCTCGGGGGCGCGGGCCAAGGAACGGCCGGCGCCGGTCCGCGACTCGCGGGCGCGAACCCAGGAACGGCCGGGACAGAGGCGGCTTCGGGGCGCGGGCCCACAACCGCCCGGCGGCGCGCCGCCGCGCGCGACCGTACGTCCGGTGCCGCCGTGCCTCGCCCACCGCGCCTCACCCGGACGGCCCGGCACGCTGGTGGCGCGGCGGGGGCGGTGGTGCCGTGGAGGGTGTGACCGGTCCTGCACGGCGCCGGTCGCCCCGGCCTTCAGGAGGCACCCCTGATGCAGCACGCCGCCCCGGCCGCCCGCCCCGTGCTCGCCGCCACGCTCTCGGCGCTGGCGCTGACGGTGGCGGCCTGCTCCACCGACGGACGGGGGACGGACCGGCCGGCCCGCACCACGCAGGCCACCGCGCAGTCCCCGGCCGCGTTGCCGACGCCCGCCGTGCCGCCCGCGCTCACCCGGGGACAGGCACGGGCGGCCCTGATCACGGAGGCCGACCTGGGGCAGGCGTGGCAACCGACGCGGGGTGCGGCGACCTGGCGGGACGAGGTGCTCAAGGCCTCCGCCGATCGGCCCGACTGCGGGCGGCTGCTGGACGTCCTCTACACCGAGGAACTCTTCGGCGCCGCCACCGCGCCCCGCGCCGTCGTCGCCCTGGACGACACGGCCGGCGGGGCCCAGCTGCACTACCGGATCACCTCGCACCGGGCAGCCGACATCGACCGGTCACTGGCCTGGCTCGCGACGCTGCCGGACGTGTGCGGGCGCTTCACGGCCCGGGCCGCTCACGGCGCCACCCGGACCGTCCGGGTCACCGGCGTGACGCTGCCGGAGTCGGGGGACGCCCGGCAGGGCCTGCGGGTGACGGTGAATGCCGAGGACGGTGCCGTCCTCGTCGTGGACCTCGTCGCCGTACGCGTCGGCGACGACGCGATCAGCCTCACCAGCGGCAGCCTCGGCGAACCGGCCGACGACGCCGTCCGTACGTCCGTCGCGGTCGGGACAGAGCGGCTGACGGAGGTGCGCCGACAGGGACGGGCACACGTCTAGCGAACGGACGAGCGGATGGCCGACCAGGCCGACGGACAGGGCGGAAGGCGGGCGGCCAGGCAGGCCGACGAGCGGAAGGCAGCCGACGGACGACGGATGACGGACAGACGGCTGGGCGGCTGGGCGGCTGGGCGGCTGGGCGGCTGGGCGGCTGGGCGGCTGGGCGGGCCGGTGAGCGCGCGGGCCGACGGACGGCGCGCAGGCCGGCACCGCGTTTCCGCCTCACCGGCCCCCCTACGCCCAACGGTCGCGGTCGCGGTCGAAGCGTCGGCGATGGGTGAGTACGTCACAAGCCACCTCGTGGGCGGTGCGGCCGCAGGCGAACGCGTCGGCGCGCAGGCGGGCCAGGGCCTCGTCGGCGCCGACTCCCAGCTGGGCCATGATCATGCCCACGGCCTGGTAGACCTCGTCGTGGTCACCGGCCAGCTCGTCCAGCCAGGCCGCCTCCTCCCCGCGCTCCTCCCCGCGCGACAGCACCATCAGCGCCACCGTCATGACACCGGCCACCAGCCGCGCCAGGCTCAGCTGCGGGCCGGTCAGCCCGCCGGGAGTGTCGCGGTAGAGGTCGAGGGTGCCCAGACACACTGCGTCGTTGCCCAGCGGCAGCGCGTAGACCGCCCGTACTCCGACCGCCGTCGCCTGCTGGGCGAAGACGGGCCACCGGCCGACGTCGGCACCGGCCGTCAGATCACGGGCGAGCACCGGGGCGCCCGACTCGGCGGCGCTCACGCAGGGGCCGTCACCCAGAGTGCTCTGGATCTCCGCCAGGTACGACGCCCGGTCACCGCTGGCACACAGCCGTACCGGTACTCCCTCGCCGCGCAGCGACGCGCTCGCGCCGGTCACCGGGAGCAGCCGAACGGCCACCTCGCACAGTCGTCCCGGGACCTCGCCCGGCGGGGCGTCCCGCACCTCCGCGGCGATCACTTCCGCGGCGCGAGCCCCGCCCGGGGACCACCCGGATTCGTCACTGGGCCGCACGCGCACCGCCTCCTTCACTCACGCGGCCGCAGGGTCGACTACCCGTGCCCGACCAGTGGAAACTCGGCTGGTCCCCGGGTTGTGGCAGCGTCTACAGAGGCGGCTGTGCGGGCGCCGGTCCCAGAGTGGTCGTGCCGGGTGCCGTCCGGTGTCCGAGGCCGGTGCGATAGGCGTCCAGCGCCGCCTCCACGCGGCCGGTGCGGCGCAGCAGGTCGCCGAGGAGCCGGCACAGGTCGGCCAGGTCGCCGGCTGCTCCGGCCCGCTCCAGCAGGCTCAGGGCGCGGACGTAGTGCTCCTCGGCGACCTCGGTGTCCCGGGCGTCCTCGGCGATGATGCCGAGCAGGCGGTGCGCGCCCGCGGAGTGCACGGCGCCGCGTTCGGAGGAGAGGTCGTCCAGTACGCCGTGCAGCAGTTCGGCGGCCTCCTGGGACTTGCCGCGCCGGTGCAGTACGTCGGCCAGCTCGACGGCGACCTGGCTGCTGTAGAGGGCGGCGCGGGTGACCGAGAGCATGCCGAGGGCCTCCCGCATCTCGGCCTCGGCGCGCCGCAGCTCGCCGTTCTGGGCGCATACGTAGCCGCGCATCCAGTGGCAGTTGGCCAGCTCGGTGCGGAGCTGGAGCGTGCGGTACAGCTCGGCCGCCTTGGCCAGCGAGGCGTCGGCCTCGGCGAGACGGCCCTCGGCGAGCAGCGTTCGGGCGACGGAGCGGTGCATGCGGGCCACCAGGGCGGGGTCACCGGCGCTGGGGGCGAGGGAGAGGGCAAGCTCGGCGGCCTGGGCGGCGCGCGCGTGCGCGCCCATGTCCATGTACGGGCCGATGGCGCTGGCGTAGAGCATCAGCAGCGCGTCGGGGTCGTGCAGGCCGCCCCGGTTCAGCTCGTCGAGGGTGGACTCGAGGAGGTAGACGGCGTAGCGGAGTTCACCGGCGAGGTAGTGGGCGAGGGCGCGTCCGCGCAGGGCGGGGACGCGGGCGGGCAGCGGGGCTCCGGCGTCGGCGAGGCACTGCTCGGCCCGCTCGAAGTAGTTCCGGCCTGTGACCAGCTCGCCGGTCTCCACCGCGCACTCCCCGAGGCCCAGCAGCGCGGCGGCCCGCTCCTCGGGCAGCTCGTACGCCTCGGCCTCGGCGAGCAGCTCGGCGTACTGCCCGGCCGCCCGTTCGGCACCCTCGGTGGCGAGCGTGCGCTGCGCCTCGGTGAGCCTCAGCCGCAGGTCGGTGGCGAGCCGCGCCGGACGCCCGGTGGCCAGTTCCTCGTAGCCGACGCCGAGCCGCTCGGCGAGATGCCGTAGCGCCTCGTCGGACGGGCGGACGCGGCCGGCCTCCAGGGTGGAGATGTAGGCGGGCGTGTAGGCCGGTTCCGCGAGCTGGCGCTGGGTCATTCCGCGCTCGGCCCGCAGCCGCTGCACCCGGCGCCCGATGGCCTCCCGGCCGTCACGGTCCCCCACTGTCAACTCCCCCTGCGGCTCTTGCCGTTCCACTCCGGCGGCTCTAGGTTAAACCGCGGGTTAAGCGCACTTAACAGCGCTTGGCGCCATTCCCGTCCCCCTCCGCAGAAGGACGCCGTGCCCGGACGCACCCGCACCGCCGAACGTTACGCCAGAGCTCTCACCGCCGCCGTCGCCGCCGTGGCCTGCCTGCTGCTGGCCGCGAACGCGGGACCGACGGACACGGCGCACCCGCCGGTACCCGCACCGACGGGGGACACCACCTCGGACAAGGGGGACACCCTCTCGGACCTGGACTCTCTGGCCACGGTGGACCGCTGACGACGCGCACCGGGCAGCGGGCACGAGGCAGCGCGCCCGGGCACCCGGCAGCGGGCACCGGGCACCGGGCACCGGGCAGGAAATGACTCAGCCCCGACGGAACCAGGGTCCCTATCAGCCCTGGGTCTGCAACCGGCTCAGCTCCCGTTGCACATGGTCCAGCGCGCCTTCGCGCGGGCCGGGGACCCGGCCCCGCAGCGCGGCGAGCGCCGCGCCCAGTTCCCGGGCCCGCCCGGCGTCGCGGACCTGCCCCCACTGGTGATGGGCCCGGTCGACGGCCGCCTCCACCGCGGGCGCCTGCGGCGGCTGCCCGGCGCCCAGGCGAGCCTCGGCCACCGTCAGCCACGCCCGGCAGCTGCGCGCCGGATCCCCCGCGAACATCGCCAGGTCGGCCCGGACCTCCGTCCAGTGCAGCGCGTCCTCGGAGGCGGGCCCGTGCGCGTCGGCGGCGGCCCGCTCGTGCCGGGCGGCGAGCGCGTCGGCGTCCGCGTGCCGCCCGGACTGCACGGCGGCGGCGATGACCGCGTGCGGGTCCCCCGCCACCGGCCCGGGCGCCGTCAGCACCAGGTCCGCGCCGGTGGACCCGACGCTTCCCGTCCTGCCCCCCGCGCCCTCGGCCGCGCCACGGGCCAGCGCCTGCTCGTGCAACTGGTCCGGCGGCGGCCGGTGCCCGCTGCGCAGGATCGTCGCGACGGCACGCATGTACGACGGGGTGGCCACCGTCCGCCGCGAGGGCGGCGGCGCGACGCGCCCGTAGACGGCGTTGTTGCGCCCGGAGTCCAGTGGGTTCGCCCGCAGCCACTGCCAGGTCTCCTGGTCGGCGTGCAGGTCGAGCAGCAGTGTCGTCGCGCCGCTCGGCCGCAGCCGCAGCTCCTCGCGGATCCAGTGCCAGGGCAGGGCGGTGTAGCGGACGGTCGCCGGTGTCGTACGGGCCAGCGCCAGATGCGGCAGGCGCTGGCGGCGGTCCAGCTGGAGCTGTCCGGCGACGTAGACGGTCAGCGGTCCGGGGGCCGCCGCGGCGGCGCGCAGCCGGGTGAGGACGGCCTGCGGCTCCAGCGGGTCGGCGAGCTCGACCACGTTCGCAGTGTCGGTTCCGGAGAGCACGGCGGGCGGCACGGCCGCGAGTACGGGGAGCACGGAGGCGGCGTCCACCAGGCACCCCCGGCCCACGGGCGACGCCGCGAGCAGCAGCACGGTTCCGGGCATGTCACCTCCCCCTGTCGATCGATCATTCACAATTTCAATTTCACACGTACCGCAGCACCTTGACGTGCTCCCTGGCCTAAAGTCCAGGGAATCCGGCCTGGGTCGTGTGACCCTTCCGGGGGCTTCCTGCTTCACCGGGCTGCGCGGGCACGCGTGCCCGTCTTACCTGCGCTCCACAGGCGTTCGGTGTCTCCGCCCGTCCGGCGGCGACGATGCGGCGTCCTTCGAAGAGGATATTGCGGGCTGCGTTGGCGACCTTGAGGCGGGCCTTGGCGCGGTTCTTCGATTCCTTGGCCTTACGGGACAGCTCCCGCTGAAGACGCTTGAGCTTCTTCTCCGCCCGGCGCAGGAAGCGCGGGCTGTCGATCTTGCTGCCGTCGGACAGGACGCAGGATGTCCGGCTCGGTGTCCACGACGAAGCTGAGGTGGCCAAGGTCGGCAACCTCAAGGTCAAGTGGTCGCGTCGGCTTCCCACGGCCCCGACTTCCCTGACCGTCACCAATAAGCAACCCGGTAACCGCTGCGGCTGCGAAGCGGGGCCTCAGCCGCCCGTTGTCCCTCTCCGGCGCCGTACCGCGAAGATGGTGGTGTCGTCGGCCACCCGCCCCTGGCAGTGCCGCAGCGTGCCCTCCCGTACGAGCGCCACCAGCCGCGACGGCGCGGCGTTCGAGGGGTCGGCGGCGACGGCGCGGGCGACGTCCTCGGCGTGCCGGTAGAAGCATCCGTCGGGGTCGCGTGCCTCGGTCACCCCGTCGGTGACCAGCAGCAGCGTCTCGTCCGCGGCGAGGGCCAGCCGGTGCACCGACACCGGCGGGCCGGGCGCGAGGTCGCCCATGCCCAGCGGCAGCCCGCCGACGGCCGGCAGGGACCGTACGCCGCCGGGGCCGACCGCCAGCGGGGGTTCGTGACCGAAGACGACGACGTCCACCGCGTCCGGCAGTTCCTCCGAGAAGCCGACCAGCACGGCGGTGGCGAAACGGTCGCCGTCGGACCGGCCGAGGGCCGCGGTGTGCGCGCGGTGGCGCACCATGCGGATCTCCAGGCGCTCGGCGACCGTCGCGAGGTCCGGCTCGTGGTAGCCGGCCTCGCGGAAGCTGCTGAGCAGCGCGGCCGCCGCCTCCACCGCGCCCAGCCCCTTGCCCTGCACATCGCCTACGAGGACGCGGGTGCCGTGCGGGCCGGGCTGGATGTCGTAGAAGTCGCCGCCGACGCGGGCCTCGGTGTCCGCGGAGAGGTAGACGGCGGCGTGGTCGAGGCCGCCGAAGCCCACCGGGAGCGGGCGCAGCACGGTGCGGCGCGTGGTGTCGGCGATGTCCCGCATGTGCAGCATGCGCTGCTCGCCGCCGACCCGGAGCGCGGTGGCCAGCACGGCGATCAGTCCGCCGAGGACGACGAGGATCAGCCCGGGGAGCCCGGTCTCGTCGCGGTGCTGCCAGGTGGTGTCGGCCAGGACGTAGACGACGACGGCGACCACCGCGTACACGGCCGTGGCCCACACCCCGCAGATCGCGGCGGCCGCGCCGGGCACGAGCACGATCCAGGCGATGATCTCGAACGCGCCGGTGGTGATGTCGGTCGCGGTGATACCGATCAGCAGGAGCAGTGGGAACACCCAGGCGACGCTGTGGCCGCGGACGCTGAGCAGCTCGTGCCGGGACACGGCGTCGCCCCGGCCGGCGGCGTGGACGAGCCGGCCGAACAGCCGCCACCGGCCGCGCACCGGTCTGCGGTCGCGACCCCTCACGGGGCCCAGCGAAACACGCGCTCCCACGGCCCGCATCCTGACTTGCCAGTCCGCCTGCCCAGGTGTGCCCTGGTAGACGGGGGCGAGGCGAGAGGAGTGCTCTCATGGCTCACGCGGTACCGACACGCGGGCCGTCCACGCGCGCGCCGTCCACCGGCACGGGCATGCGCGGGCGTACGAGGACGCCCGATGTCTTCAGCGAGCGGACCCACCTGGTGGCGAGGTGGACGCTGCTCGTCGCGGCCGGGCTGGTGTACGGCTACTGGGCCGCGTCCATCCACCGCTTCGGCGGCCCCATCACCGGCTGGAACGTGCTCCTCGGTCTCCTGAGCACGCTCGGGTTCGTCGTGCTCTACGCCGTGGTCCGGGCCGTGGGCCGACGGCTGCCCCGCGAAGGTCACGCGGCGCTGTGGGGCGCGTTCGCGGGCAGCGCGCTGGGCTGGCTGTACGCGCAGAGCGGCGTCGCCATGTTCACGTGCGTCCTCGTGTCCCTGCTCGTGGCGGCGGGGGTGGCCGGGGCCTCGTTCTACTGGTACTACACCCACGAGGACGCACGGGGACTCCCCGTCGCCTGACGGTCCGCGCGACCGGGCCCGCACGGCGACGCGGAACGGCGACGCACGCCCGGTGCGGTACCCGCCGCGGGTGCGGTACCCGCCACACGCCCGTGGCGACGCACGCCACGGTCGGCCACCTCGGTCGGCCGCCGCCCCGGGCGACGGGCGGTGCGCGGCCACCGGCGGCGTGCGCTCGACCGGAGCTCCAACCGGGCGGAGCCCCCACCCGGCGGGGCGCCCGCCGGAGCCACTGCACCGGGCAGGGCGCCCGTTCGGCTCGTCCCGGGGGCCATATGCAGTCACGCCGGTCGCCCGGCCCGCTCCCGGCGCCTTGCCTGGGAGGGTGCCCCCACGTCTTCGGAGCGCCCTCTCGGCCGTCCTGATCGCCCTCTCCTGCCTGGCCGTACCGTTCGGCACGCTGGCGGGCTGGGTGGCGTACGGGCTGACCGACCCCGGGCGGTACGCCGCCGCGACGGCGCCGCTCGCCGACGATCCGGACGTGCGGGACGCGGTCGCCGACGCGGTGGGCGACGGGGTCGTGGACCAGGTCGCGGCCGGCCCCTCGAACAGCGCCGTACGGCTCTTCGCGCAGGACGCGGCACGGTCGTTCACCCGGACCGAAGCGTTCCGCGAGGGCTGGGACGCGGCCAACCGCACCGTCCACGAGGCCGTGCTGCGCGCCCTGCGGGACGAGCGGGCGGCCGGCCGCCCGATCACCGTCGACCTGGCCCCGGTCACCGCCCGCGTCAAGGACCGGCTCGCCGAGGACGACGTGCCCTTCGCGCGGCGCATCCCGGTCCGTCACACCGCGGTCACCGTTCTCCCGGCCCACCAGGCGGACCGGCTCAGGAAGGGCTACCACGTGCTCGACGTCGCCGCCTTCTGGCTGCCGCTCGCCGCCGTCCTCTTCGCGGTGACCGGCATCGCCGTCGCCGCCCGCCGCCGGCGCGCCCTCACGGCCGCCGGGATCGGCACCGCCCTCGGCGGGGCGCTGCTCGCCCTCGCCGTCGTGGTCGGCCGCCGGCTCACCGTGGCCGAACTCCCCGACGCGGTGGACGGCGCGGTGGACGGCCCGGCCGCGGGCGCCGTCTACGACGCCCTCACCGGGACGCTGCGCACGGCCTCCTGGCTGCTGGTCGGACTCGGTCTCACCGTCGCCCTGGCCTCCTGGCTCACCGGCCGGTACGGACATCCGCCGCCCCGCCGCCGGGCACCCGCGGGAGCGCCCGCCGACCCGCCACCGCCCCGGCCGACGCGGGCCCGGTCCTGAAGGAGCGGGCCCGCGGGGCCACCGGGTAATTCCTTGGCCGGGTTCACGGCCGACGGTTAAGGTCGCCGACCATGTCCAAGACGACGCCGACCACGCCCAGGACGACGACCCTGTGGCGCCCCACCGGTCCCGAGGAGCTTGCCCTGGTCAAGGCCTCCGGCTGGACCGCCTGGCCGCCTCGCCTGCCCGAGCAGCCGATCTTCTACCCGGTGCTCAACGAGGACTACGCCGTCCGCATCGCCCGCGACTGGAACGTCCCCGCGTCCGGCTCGGGCCACGTCACGCGCATCGAGGTGGTCCGGGAGTTCCACGCACGGGTATGAGGACCCCTGCGCAACTTTCGGGTCCCGTCGCCCGTCTTTGAGGGAGGGCGCGCACTCACGCAAGGCGAGCACCGCGCGGGACGGTCCCACACAGGCGGGCACCACACAGGCAGGCACCACACAGGCACGCACCACACCCGCGAGCGAAGGGCCGGACTTGGACACCGACACGGCGACCGGTGAGTGGACGGACTCCCGCGAGCGGTCGACGGGCCGCCGCACGCGGTTCGGGGCTTGGTGCGCGGGGTTGCTGTTCACCGGGGTGAGCGTGGTCGTCGGCTGCCGTGTCGCCGACACCGACGGCGTCACCCCCGTACCGCAGCTGCTCGCCTTCCTGCCCTGGCTGCTGGTGCCGACCGGCGCCGGGCTGCTGCTGACGCTGCTCTCCCGGTGGTGGACCGGCGCGGTGTGGGGGGTGGCGCTGCTCGGACTGCTGGCGTGGTTCATCGAGCCGTACGGCAAGACGGGCGACCCCGTCGGCCTGCCCGTCGCCGAGCTGAGTGTCCTGACCTCGAACGTCGAGTTCGGGCAGGGCACCGACGAGCTGATCTCCGCCGTGCGGCGCGAGAAGCCCGACATCGTGTTCGTGCAAGAGTGCGAATACACGTGTGCCGCGGCGCTGCGGCGCGACCTCGCCGGCGACTACCCCCACCGGCAGGCCGTCGAGGGCGGCGGCTCCGAGGGATCCGTCATCCTGAGCACGTTCCCGCTCAAGGCCGCTCCCGACGTCCCCGGCACCATGGGCATGCCCGGCGCCGTCGCCGACGTGCGCGGCCACGCCGTACGGCTCCAGCTCGCCCACCCGATGCCGCCGCTGCCGGACCAGGTCGGCCTGTGGCGCGAGGAGCTGGACGCCCTGCGCGACGTCGCCGACGAGAGCACCGAGGGAAACGGGACCCCGACCATCCTCGCCGGCGACTTCAACGCCTCCCAGGACCACGCCGCCTTCCGCCGCATCCTCGACACGGGGCTGCGCGACGCGGCCCGGCTGTCCGGGGCCGACCGGACGGTCACCTGGCCTGCCCGGACCGCCCCGGCGTTCGGCGTGCAGATCGACCACGTCCTGGTGTCGGAGGACTTCACCGCACGCCGTGCCCGGTTCCTGGACCTGGCGGACACCGACCACCGCGCACTGGTCGTCGACCTCACCCTGCACAGGGCCGGCTGACGCCGGCCCCGCGCGGAAGGGCCACTCTCCGGAAGGGTGTGCCCGAAAGGGGGGCTCAGACGCCGATGTCGCGGCCGTCAGCGCGCCACACCGCCACGACCGCCGGACGTACGAGCTTGCCGGGGCCGTCGGGCCAGGTGCTGGCCGGCTCCTCCACGGAGGCACCGTCGACCTCGCCCGGGTGCTGCACGGCGACCAGCACGCGCCGGTCCTGGATGAGCGGTCCGCAGGTCTCCGCGCCGTTCGGCACGGTCAGGAACTGCTTCAGCTCACCGCGTCGGTCGCCCTTCGTCGCGACGCCGAAGAGGCCGTCGTGGGTGCCGAGAGCATTGCCGTCGGTGGACAGCCACAGGTTGCCGTGGTCGTCGAAGGCGACGTTGTCGGGGCAGGAGATCGGGCTGACCCGGTCCTTCGGGAAGCCCGCGAAGTAGGTCGCCGGGTCCTCCGGGTCACCGGCGACCAGGAACAGCGACCAGGCGAAGGTGGTGGCGTCGGCCCGGTTCCAGCGCTCGGTCAGCTCCAGGACGTGGCCGTGCTTGTTGCTGCCCCGCGGGTTTGCCTCGTCCGGGCCCGCGTAACCGGACTTGCCGCGGTTGGAGTTGTTGGTGAGGGCCACGTACACCTTGCCGGTCGTCGGCGAGGGCTCGATGTCCTCGGGGCGGTCCATCTTCGTGGCGCCGACCTTGTCACCGGCGAGCCGCGTGAACACGCACACCTCCTCGGCGCTCATGCCGTCGACGTGCGAGACGGCGCCGTCCTCGGTGGCGGTGACCAGCGGGATCCAGCGGCCGCTGCCGTCGAACTCGCCGTCGCGGGGCAGCGTGCCCGTGCCGTCGATCTCGATCGCCGGGGAGTCGCCGCTCAGCTTGGCGACGTAGAGGGTGCCCTCGTCGAGCAGCGACAGGTTGTGCTCGCGCGCCCAGCGGCTGCTGCCGTGCCGCATCCGCTTGCTGCCGACGAACTTGTAGAAGTAGTCGAACCGCTCGTCGTCGCCGGTGTAGACGACCGGGCGCCCGTCGTGGGTCAGCCGCACGGTCGCGCCCTCGTGCTTGAAGCGGCCGAGCAGGGTGTGCTTGCGGGGCGTGGAGTCCGGGTCGTACGGGTCCAGCTCGACGACGTACCCGAAGCGGTGCACCTCGTTCGGCTCCTGGGCGACGTCGAAGCGCTTGTCGAACCGCTCCCACTTGCGCTCGGTGGCGCCGGTGCCGATGCCGTAGCGCTTGTCCGTGGCCCGGCCGCTGTTGGCGAAGTACTGGTTGAAGTTCTCCTCGCCGTGCAGCGTGGTGCCCCACGGGGTGGTGCCGCCGGCGCAGTTGTTGAGGGTGCCGAGCACCTTGCGGCCACTACGGTCGGCGGAGGTCCTCACCAGGTCGGAACCGGCGGCGGGCCCGGTCAGCCGGAACTCGGTCGTCGCGGTGACGCGGCGGTTCAGGCGGTGCCGCTTGACGGGCGTCAGCTTCCCGCTGCGTCGCTCCTCCTCCACCACCACGGCGGACAGCCCGTGCGCGGCCCAGGCGATCTCGACCTGCTCGCGGGTCGGGTTCTCGGGGTCGTAGCCCCGGAACATGAGTACCTCGTCGGTGTACTCGTGGTTGGCGACGAGGACCTGCCGGTCCCGCTCCCCGCGCAGCGGCAGCAGGGCGAGGAAGTCGTTGTTGTAGCCGAACTGGCCGGCCTGGGCCCTGGCGGTCTGGCGCTCCGGGTCGAAGTCGGGCGCCCCGCGCAGGATGGGCTCGCCCCAGCGGATCACGACGTCCTGCCGGTACCCCTCCGGGACGGTGACGGCATCGTCGGTGTTGGGTGCGACGGGCGTGAACCGCAGCCCGCGCGCCCCCTTCGACACGGAGGGTTTCCCGTGCCCGTGCCCGTGCCCATGCCCATGCCCGTGCCCGTGCCCCCTGCCGGCGACCGGCGCAGCCTGTGCGGACGGCGCCCCCGCCACCCCCACGGCCCCGGCACCCGCCGCGGCGACGGTGACGACGGCCGCGGCACGCATCATGGAACGGCGGCTGAGCGCGCCGGCGATGACGTCACCGACGTACTCGTTGGAACTGGTGTTGGGCACCTCGTGGAAGCAGGCGTCACCACACCGGAAACGGCAGGTCATGGCGGACCGGCCGCCGGGATGCGAGCCGGACGGCGTTCCGATCAACGGCAGCAGCTTGCGCACGTGTTTCTCCCCTGAGAAGCCCTTGGATGCCCTTGGTGTCAGCGTGACCGTAGGTGCACATACGTGCGGGAGACGGGCGTCGCGATGAACGATGGGTGAACCCACGGAAGCCGGAGAGGAATTGCCACGGCGTCTCGATCCCTCCTTGACGCGCCCGTGCTTTCGTGGCAGACCCTGCACAAGATCACAAGTCGGGGCCGTTAACCTTACGTGTCCGTCCTGGCCAGGGATTGACGGCATCAACTCACGCGAAGGGTTGCGCACATGGGCATTCTCACTCTCCTGCGGAACGCGTTCGGCCGGTCACGCAAAGAACAGGCCGCCCAGGCGGAGGGTGCGACGCAGGAGACGGCACCGCCGGCCATCGCGCCGGAGCCGAAGCTCCCGTCCCAGCCCACCGCACCCCAGGAGCCGATCCCGGCCCCGGAGCAGACGGCACCTCCGGAGCCGACCGCGGCCCCGGAGCAGACCGCACTCCCGGAGCCGATCCCGGCTCCGGAGCAGACCGCGGCGCCGGAGCAGACGGAGGCCCCCGACCCCGACCCCGCTCCCAAGGCGGCGGCCCAGGTCCCCGAGCCCCGCTCGGAGGCCTCCTCGGACGAGCACGAGCACGAACTCGTCAAGGCGGCGTTCGCCAACATCACGGTCCCGAAACCGACGGAGTCCCCGGACGAGATCACGGCCGAGCAGGCCCCGGCTGCCCCGGAGGCGCAGACGCAGCCCGAGCAGGCCGCGGAGCCGGAACGCGAGACGAAGCCGGAGCCCGCGGCCGTCGTCGACGAGCAAGCCCCACAGGGGCCACCCGCACCTGCCGACGAACCCGGCACGGGTGGTGCGGGTGGGAACACAGGCACCGAGGCCGAACCGCACCCCGAGCCGGAGGCCGAACCGCACCCCCAGCCGGAGGCCCCCGCCGAGACCCCGAAACCGGCGACGACCGCAGCCCGAGTCCGCTCCCGCGCCCCGGGTCTCGCCACCGCCTACAAGGCCGCCGCCACCGCCCTCAAAAAGCACGGCCTCACCGGCACCCGCGCCAAGGTCCACCTCGTCCTCGACCGCTCCGCCTCCATGCGCCCGTACTACAAGGACGGCTCCGCCCAGGCCCTCGCCGAGCAGACCCTCGCCCTCGCCGCCCACCTGGACCCCGAGGCCACGGTCCACGTGACGTTCTTCTCCACGGAGGTGGACGGCACCGGCGACCTCACCCTCACGGACCACGAGAGCAAGATCGACGAGCTGCACGGCGCCCTCGGCCGGATGGGCCGTACCAGCTACCACGCCGCCGTCGAGGCCGTCCTCGCCCACCACGGGAAGGAAGCCCCCGGCACCCCCGCCCTGGTGGTCTTCCAGACCGACGGCGCCCCCGACGCCAAGACGCCCGCCACCCAGGCCCTCGCCAAGGCGGCGGCCGATCACCCGGACGTCCACTTCTCCTTCGTCGCCTTCGGAGACCCGGAGAACAAGGCCTTCGACTACCTCCGCAAGCTCAAGACGGCCAACGCCTCCCACTTCCTCGCCGGCGAGGCCCCCAGGGAACTCACCGACAAGGAGCTCTACGAAGGCGTACTGGCCACCTGGCGCCCGTAAGGCCCACAAGGGCGGACAGGGGACGATCCCCCTGTCCGCCCCCCGAAACGCGTGTGAGTCGATCTCCATCCGACCAGTAGGATTTCGACCATGGCGGCCACTGGAAACGAGAAGCAGGGGGCGAAGGCGTACTACGTCTCGACCCCCATCTACTACGTCAACGACGCTCCTCACCTGGGCCACGCCTATACGACCGTCGCAGGCGACGTGCTCACCCGCTGGCACCGCCAGCGCGGTGAGAAGGTGTGGTACCTCACCGGCACGGACGAGCACGGTCAGAAGATCATGCGCACGGCCGAGGCGAACGGGGTCACCCCGCAGGCCTGGGCCGACAAGCTCGTCACCGAGGCCTGGAAGCCCCTGTGGGAGCACCTCGACATCGCGAACGACGACTTCATCCGCACCACGCAGAAGCGGCACACCGACCGCGTCCAGGAGTTCGTGCAGGACCTGTACGACAAGGACGAGATCTACAAGGGCGGCTACGAGGGCCCGTACTGCGTGGGCTGCGAGGAGTACAAGCTCCCCGGCGAGCTGCTCGACGGCGAGGGCGAGTACGCGGGCCAGAAGCTCTGCCCGATCCACAAGAAGCCGGTGGAGATCCTCAGCGAGGAGAACTACTTCTTCAAGCTGAGCGAGTACAGCGAGAAACTGCTCGCCCACTACGAGGCCAACCCGGACTTCATCCAGCCCGAGTCCGCGCGCAACGAGGTCGTGAACTTCGTCCGCCAGGGCCTGCAGGACCTCTCCATCTCCCGCTCGACCTTCGACTGGGGCGTGCCGGTCCCCTGGGACGACAAGCACGTCATCTACGTGTGGATCGACGCCCTGCTGAACTACGCCACGGCGGTCGGCTACAACGAGAACCCGGAGAAGTTCGAGGCGACCTTCCCCGCCGACGTGCACCTGGTCGGCAAGGACATCCTCCGCTTCCACGCGATCATCTGGCCGGCGATGCTGATGGCCCAGGGCCTCCCGCTGCCCGGGAAGATCGCCGCGAACGGCTGGCTGATGGTCGGCGGCGAGAAGATGAGCAAGTCCAACCTGACCGGCATCAAGCCGCAGGACCTGACCTCGCACTTCGGCGTGGACGCGTACCGCTGGTACTTCCTGCGCGCGATCGCGTTCGGCCAGGACGGCTCGTTCTCCTGGGAGGACTTCTCCGCCCGCTACACCAGCGAGCTGGCCAACGACTACGGCAACCTCGCGTCCCGCGTCGCGGCCATGGTCGGCAAGTACTTCGGCGGCGCCCTGCCGGTCTCGGCGGCCGACGGTGACGCGGAGAAGGCGATCCACGACGGCCTGACCAAGGCCGTCACGGAGGCCGACCGGAAGATCGGCGAGGAGCTGGACTTCCAGGGCGGCATCCTGGCCGTCTTCGACTTCGTGAAGCAGGTCAACGGCTACATCACCGAGCAGGAGCCCTGGAAGGTCGCGAAGGACACGTCGGACGAGGGCAAGGCCCGCCTGGCGACGATCCTCTACACGGCCGCGGAGTCCCTCCGCGCGGTGGCGGTCCTCCTCAACCCGATCATGCCGGACACCTCCCAGAAGCTCTGGGACTCCCTGGGCGCCGAGGCGTCCCTCGGCGCCCTCGTGGACCAGAAGGTCCAGGAGTCGGCGGACTGGGGCCGGCTGCCCGCCGGTACGACGGTCACCAAGGGCGCGGTGCTCTTCCCGCGTCTCGAGGAGAAGCCGACCGCGTAACGCGCTCGCTACAGCACGGGGCCCGGGAGAAGGCAGACCTTCACCCGGGCCTTCCGCTTTGCGAAGATCGGACGAGCACACCGGCTCACGAGGGGGCACCAGCCATGGCACTGTTCGGCAACGCACACAGCATCAACCCGGCCCAGGCGCAGCAGGACTACGCGCGCCTGCTCGGCCACGGAGAGCAGATCCACGCCGCCTACCTGCTGATCCGCGACACCATCCTGCTCACCGACCGGCGCCTCATCCTGGTCGACAAGCAGGGCATCACCGGCAAGAAGACCGAGTACCACTCGATCCCGTACCGCAGCATCACGCACTTCTCGGTCGAGACGGCCGGCCACTTCGACCTCGACGCCGAACTGAAGATCTGGCTCTCGAGCTCCCAGACCCCCATCCAGAAGACCTTCACCAAGGGCGTCGACATCTACGAGGTCCAGGCGATCCTGACCCAGTTCGTGGCGCGGTAGGTCTCTTGAGAACCCGTCACCGCCCGAAGCCTCGGTAGCAAGCCCGTGACATGATCACAATGCAAGCTGCACAGCGGGTTGAAAGTGTCAGTGACGCCCGCCCGGTACGGGACGTCCGACGACACAGGGGATTCACCATGGCCCGCTCCACTTCCACCCGCCTTCGCCGCCGCCGCATCGCAGTCGCGGCCACCGCGGGGCTGCTCTCCCTGGGGCTGCTGACCGCATGCGGCAGCGGCTCGTCGGACGCGGGATCGTCGGGCGCGAGCTCGTCCGACGCCGGGGCGAAGCCCCGTTCCAGCGCGACCGAGGAGGTGGAGACGAAGGACATCCTGGCGGGGGACGCCCTCACCTCCCACAACTTCGCCTTCAACATGGACGGCCGAGACGTCGAGTACCTCGCGGAGGTCTCCGGCCTGCGCACGGAAGCAGACGAGCAGACCACGCAACAGTCACAGAACGGCCAAGCCGGTCGCCGCCTGATTCCCGGCGCCGGCGCGGGTGGGGAGGCGGTGATCGTTCGCGGCCAGACCAGGTCCGAGGAGCTCACCAGGTTCGCGGCCGGAGAGACCACGCCCGAGACCGTCTCCCTCGTCGTTCTCGACTACCAGAACAATCCCGTGAAGCGGTACGAGATGGCGAACCCCAGGGTCACCAAGATCGACCAGTCTTCGGTCACAACGGGCTCTGCCGAAGCAACGGCGGAGACCCTCACGATCAGCTTCTCGCAGCTGACCGTCCACTGAGCTTGATGCAGACGAGGGGCCGTGAGGGATCCAGCCCCAGGCAGCCTGACCACAACGCGCCCCGCGTCCGGTGACAACCGGACGCGGGGAATGCGCAGTTGAGAAATCAGCTTCCGGACGCGTATGTCACAAGGTCCGCCCACGCCTCCGGCGCCACCGCGAGGCGGGGGCTCGCGTCGCGGTACTTGGAGTCGCGGACGTGGACGGTGCCGGGTGTGGTCGCCACCTCGACGCAGGAGTCGCCTTCGTTGCCATCGCTGTAGCTGCTCTTGAACCACGCCAGTTCGGAGGCATCCCCGGTGGAAGCCTTGCGGATCATGTTTCTCCCAGCAGTTGTTCGATGAAGGCCAGCGACTCCCCCGGCGGGAAGGCCTGCGCCCGGATGGTGCCATACCTCAGCTCAAGGACGCGCAGTTGCCTCGGGTCGGAGATCGGCCGCCCACTGAACGCACCATCGGAGCGTCCCACGGCCGTTCCGTCCTCGAACTTCAGCAACTCGATCTTGCCGTCCAGGCCAGGGTGGGTCTCGCGGTGCGTCGGCATCACCTGGAGGGTGACATTACGCAACCGCCCCACCTCCAGCAGACGTTCGAGCTGCCGCCGCCACACCATTGTGCCTCCGAGAGGCCGCCGGAGCGGCGCCTCTTCCAGGACGAAGCTGATTGCCGGGGCAGGCTCCCGATCAAAGATCGCCTGCCTGGCCATGCGAGCGGCGACCATCCGCTCGACCTCCTCCTCTGAGTACGGAGGTTGCCGTGACTCGAAAGCTGCCCTGGCATGCTCAGGTGTCTGCAACAGCCCACTGATGCTGTGGCACACATACACCCCGATCTCGACCGCCCGCGCCTCCATCTGAGCAAGATCCCGCACCCTCTTCGGGTACCGGACCTTCGCCACGTCCTCCTTCATGGCAGCGAGCAGCCCGCCCGCCCCCAGCACCTCGTCGGCCATCTCCAGGTACTCGGGCCGGGGAATCCTCTTCCCGCCCTCGATCTTGTAGACGAGGTCCTCGCCGTACCCCACGGCCCTGCCGAACTCCCCGGCCCGCATTCCCACGGCCTCCCGGCGCAGCTTCAGCTGCCGCCCCACGGTGGCGACCACCGCCACACCCCACTCGTCGTCCGGGTCCACCTCCCACCCCGGCTCGTCAGCCTCGGTCCTGAGCTGCCGAACCTCACCGTCCACCGACATGCGCGCGCCCCTCCGTCGTACCGCCTCGTACCAGCCACGCCCTACCCGCACGCACCGCCCTGACAAGCCCGGACACCACCGGACAACCGCCAGACAGTGACCGTACGCAACGGCGTCATCACTCCTCACGGTACGCAGCTGCGGCCACTCTGAGTGACGTGAATCAGAAACTCGCCCAGCCCGGTGGACGCGTCCGCAACTTCAGCCTCCTGCTGTCCCCCACGCCCCGGGGCGCCCGTCTGGCCCGGCTGCTGGCAACCGAACAACTGCGCGCCTGGGGGTTGCCGTTGGACCCGGCGGCACACATCGTCGCCGAGCTGGCGAACAACGCCGCCACCCACGGACGCGTCCCGGGCCGGAACTTCCAGCTCCTGCTCTACGTGGTCGGCGACACCCTCCGCGTCGAGGTCACGGACACGCGCGGTGACCGGCTGCCGTGCCTGCGCTCCACCGACCCCACCGCCCCCGCCGACGAGTCCGGTCGCGGCCTGGCTCTCGTGGCGGCCCTCGCCGACCGCTGGGGAGTGGCCCCCGGCCTGCCGCCCCGCAAAACGGTCTGGGCCGAACTCACCCTCCCGCCCCAGGAAACGCCGGAACGCGACGAGGCGAGTTCCGGTCCCACCCGCGCCCCCTATGAACCACCAACTGGGGAGAAAGCAACCCACCAAGCCCCTCCCCTCCCTCCCGCCGGGCGCGGTCACTCCGGCGAGTGAATATGCCAACTTGGCTGGATTCGGGACCGGTTGTCTGCCCTACGCTCAGCGGCGACACACCACCAGACATGCGACGGCCCTCGCCGGGAGTGGGATCCCAATGCGAGGGCCTAGCCACCAAGGAAGAGAAAGCTTCCCGATGGATGCACAGCACCCTAACGCGCCCATGCCCACCACGTCCGGAACCCTGGACGAAGACCACCCCCACGAGCAGCCGCTCGCGGGCGTCGTCCACGACAACGTCCGCCACACCGAGAGCTTCACGGTGGTCGGCAACCACCTCGTCCAGCACAAGGAGCTGTCCCTGCTCGCCATCGGACTCTCCTGCTACATCCAGTCCGTGCGCCAGGGCACCTCCGTCGACATCAAGAGCCTCGCCGCCCGCTTTCCCGAGGGCCCGACCCGCATCGCCGCCGGACTGCGCGAGCTGGAGAAGCACGGCTACCTGCAACGCACGTGTACGCGCACGTCCACCGGCCGGATCGTCACCCGCACGGTCTCCTGCAACAGGCCCGGACACAGCAGCGGCGGCGGCACACGGGAGGCGGCATCCCGCCCTTCCGCCCGGCGCGCGGCCCAGGAGAAGCCGCCGCCACGCAAGCGCCTCCCCGCCGTGCCCCAGCCGTCGTGTCCCGCCCCCGCCCTCCTCCAGGCAGCCGTCGACGTCCTCACGGGTCTGCGCCGCCGCGACCCCCGCCTCCTCCTCTCCGCCACCGACGCCGAACACCTCGCCCCGGGCGTCGCCGCCTGGCTGGAACGCGAGGTCACCCCCACCGCCGTACGCCACGCCCTGACCGAGAACCTGCCGCTCGAGCCTCTGATCCGGCCGGCCGCCTTCCTCGCCCACCGCCTGACCGCCCAGCTGCCGCCCCCACCACCGCTCCGGCCACCGGCCCCGTCGGCCGCCGCCGAGTCCCGGCACCCCCTCCAGACCTGCGACGGCTGCGACCGAGCCTTCCGCGCCCCGACTCCCGGCCGCTGCCGCGACTGCCGAACCGATCACCCGGAGGACGCCCTAGCATGAACTCGACGATCCTTGCCCGAGCCCGTGGGCACAGACGAGGAGCAAGCGCCATGACCACCGTCCCGGACAACGCGCAGCAGGGCGCTTCCCACCGCTACCGGGCCATGCGGGATTTCGTTCAGTCCGCAGACGACACCCTGCCCGGCAAGTTCGAGATCACCCAGGAAGGGATCGTCCACGACATGATGTCGCCCAGCGGTCGGCACGAGCTGACCACGCTGCGGCTCCGGAGGCGCCTGGAAAGGGTGATGCCGGAGGAGGTCGTGGCTCACACGGGTGAACCGGATGTCGAGGACGAGTCCCAGGGCCTCATGCGCCGGCCTGACGTCATGGTGATCACCATGGAGGACATGGATGTTCCGGGCTCTTTCGATCCCCGTACTCTCATCGCTGCCATCGAGGTCGTGTCCCGCTCTAATCCGGACAACGACTGGGTCACCAAGACGCGCGACTACCCCCTGATGGGCATCCCCGTTTACGCGATCTTCGACCCTCGCTCTGGCGAAGGCGCCGTCCTCACCGACATCCACACCACCCCCGACGGCCCCCGCTATGCCACCCGCAAAGACTTCGTCTACGGCGAGGACGTCACCATCGCCGACTGGACCATCCCGACCCGGGACCTGCCGCTCTACCGGAGCGAGGACCCGGCGTGACGACGACGAAGGGCCAGAGCGAAGACGCCGACCCCAAGGGCGGACGCCAACATCAGCGACTTTCTGACCGCTTCGGTGAGCGAAGCCGCGCGCACGTCGTCTGAGCCGTGCCGTCGACCGCCCCCTCATATCCCGCCCCACCCCAGCGCCCCATCCGTACCCGACAAGGACTCATGTGCTGCCTTCCTTCGCCGCGAACGGACTCCTTCCTCCGGGCCGCTACTCCCTCTCCTTCGGCGAGGCAGAGGACATGCTGGTCCGCGCGCCGGAGTTCCAAGGCTCCGACACACGTTGGGCACTGTGGGACGGACTGAACAACTATCTGGAGCGGTTCTTCGCGCTGGAGGACTCCTACGCGGACGCCCTGGACGGGCGCACTCTCATCCACCGGCTGTGGCTCGGTGGCAGCTTCGTGAGCGCGAAGACGGATCCGGGGAACATCGACACGACTCTCCTGATCGACGTGGAAGCCAAGCGCGCCGTTCGCGGCAGACCCGGCTCCAAATGGCTGACCACCGCTTTTCAGAGCCGGGAGAGCATGCTGCGCAAGTTCGGCGTCTCACCGGTCAGAGTCGGATACCGACCCGTCGGCCATGTCTTCCGATCCGAGCACTTCACCGCCGAGGAGCGGACATACTTCATGGAACGGGGTGTGTGGGACGACTGGTGGCAGCGCTGCCGTCTGCCCGGCCATACGGACCGTGCTCCGTCTCATGAAAGTGCCGCCCCGGCACGCGGATACCTGGAGGTGCGACTGTGACCACCGGCGACAGCTGGCGCGAGCGCAGGCGTGCGGCACTCAGGAACGATCCGGGCGCCACCGAGACCGCCGCGCGCCTCCTTGAAGAGATGGGCACCGAGGAACGGGACGACGAGGAGGTCGAGGCAGATCACCGGGCAAGCCGCCTCGCGGCGGTGCGTGCGTACGAGCCGGACGCTCGTCTCGACGAGGAGCTGCGGCTCCGTCTGACCGGGCCGGACACCGAAGGGGGCGCCCTGCGTTTCCAGTGGGGTGACGCTCTGCTGAACCCGGTGGAGAACGCGATCTCCGTCGCCGCGGGCACTCCCGTTCAGCTGGAACTCACCGGCATCTCGGTCGGCAGCACCGTGGTACATGCCCGTCCCGTGGCTGCTGTCCTCCCTTCAGAGCCTCCGGCCATGGAAGCTCCCGTCACTTCCGCCACGAGCACCGGCATGCGTACGCTCACTCATCTGCTGAGCGCGCTGGAGGCAGAACAGGACGTCCGAGAGTGGTCGCGCCTCTTCGACGCGGTGGACACCCTGGCCCGGGCTCTGGGCAAGTACAAGCTCGACCTGGGGGTGACCTGGTACGGCGCCGACGGGGACATGCGCAGGGCGCGGCTCACCGAGCGTGGCAGGCGTTATGTGGAACGGCTTCGTGAACCGTCACGGCCCCGCGACCAAGAGATGATCATCTCTGGCCGCATCACGGAGCTACGCGAAAGCGGCTGGGTGAAGGTCAAGACGGGCACGTCCAGGAACGCACCGGCCTATGACGTCCATTTCGAGGAGCCCGAGGAACTGCTCCGCATGCGCCCCGGCCTCGGGGACAACATCCACTTCCGGGTCCGCTTCCGCCAGTGCCTGGATTCGGTAGGGATCGCACGGTCGACGGAGTACACCTACCTGGGATCTGCGGCGGAACAGCCCTCACTTCCACTTGAGTCCTGACCGAGGCCTCTGCCCTACTCCGGCCGCACCACGCCCCCCGTCACCTCCACCCGTGCAGCCGGGCGTCACGCCATCGGCCGACGGCCGTGGACAGGACGAGGGCCCGGCACCGGAGATCGATCCGGTGCCGGGCCCTACGCCGTGACGTGACGTCGGCGGACTACTTCGGCTGCGGCTTGCGCACCGTCAGGTGCAGTTCGCGCAGCCGGGTCTCGTCCAGCTCGGTCGGCGCGCCCATCATCAGGTCCTGGGCGTTGCCGTTGAGCGGGAAGGCGATCGTCTCGCGGATGTTGGGCTCGTCGGCGAGCAGCATGACGATGCGGTCGACGCCCGGGGCGATGCCACCGTGCGGCGGGGCGCCGAAGCGGAGCGCGCGCAGCATGCCGGCGAACTCGCGCTCGACGGTCTCCGCGTCGTAGCCCGCGATCGCGAAGGCCTTGAGCATGATGTCGGGCTCGTGGTTCCGGATGGCGCCGGAGGACAGCTCGACGCCGTTGCAGACGATGTCGTACTGCCAGGCGAGGATGTCCAGCGGGTCCTGGTTCTCCAGGGCGTCCATGCCGCCCTGCGGCATCGAGAAGGGGTTGTGGGAGAAGTCGATCCGGCCCGTCTCCTCGTCCTTCTCGTACATCGGGAAGTCGACGATCCAGCAGAACCGGAAGACGTTCTCCTCGAAGTGCCCGGCGCGCTTGGCGGCCTCGACCCGCACCGCGCCCATGATCTTCGAGACCTCGTCGAACTCGCCGGCGCCGAAGAACACCGCGTGGCCGGGGGCCAGGCCGAGCCGCTTGGTCAGCTCCGCGACGTTCTCCTCGGTGAGGAACTTCGCGATCGGGCCGGTCAGCGCGCCGTCCTCGCCGACGCGGACCCAGGCCAGGCCCTTGGCGCCCTGCGTGACGGCGTAGTCGCCGAGCTGGTCGAAGAACTTGCGGGACTGGCCCGCCACGTCCGGAACCGGCAGCGCGCGGACGTGCTTGCCGGCGAAGGCCTTGAACTCCGAGCCCGCGAAGACGTCGGTGATGTCGACGAGCTCCAGCTTGGCGCGCAGGTCCGGCTTGTCGGAGCCGTACTTCAGCATGGCCTCGCGGAACGGGATCCGCGGGAAGGGGGAGGTGACCTCGCGGCCGCCGCCGAACTCCGTGAACAGCTCCGTCATCAGCCGCTCGACCGGCTGGAAGACGTCCTCCTGCTCGACGAAGCTCATCTCGACGTCGAGCTGGTAGAACTCGCCCGGCGAGCGGTCGGCGCGGGCGTCCTCGTCGCGGAAGCAGGGCGCGATCTGGAAGTACCGGTCGAAGCCGGAGATCATCAGCAGCTGCTTGAACTGCTGCGGCGCCTGCGGCAGCGCGTAGAACCGGCCCGCGTGCAGACGGGAGGGGACCACGAAGTCGCGGGCACCCTCGGGGGAGGTGGCGGTGAGGATGGGCGTCGCCATCTCGTTGAAGCCGAGGGCCACCATCTTGCTGCGGATCGAGGAGATGACCGACGTACGCAGCATGATGTTGCGGTGCATGCGCTCGCGGCGCAGGTCCAGGAAGCGGTACTCCAGGCGCCGCTCCTCGTTGACCCCGTCCTCGGCGTTGATGGTGAAGGGCAGCGGCTGGGCGGCGCCGAGCAGCTCGACCTCACCCACCTCGACCTCGACCTCGCCGGTGGGTAGCTCGGGGTTGATGTTGTCGGCGCCCCGGGAGACGACCTTGCCGTCGACACGAACGGTCGATTCCTTGGTCAGTTTGTCCAGCGCCTCGTACGCCGCGGTGCCCGGACGGGCGACGAGCTGCGTGATGCCGTGGTGATCGCGCAGATCGATGAAGAGGATGCCACCCAGGTCGCGCCGATTGTGCAGCCAGCCACTCAGCCGGACGTCGGTGCCGACGTCAGAGGAGCGGAGCTCGCCGCAGGTGTGGGACCTGTACCGATGCATCGTCGTTCATCCAGCCTTCGTGGATCGGGGATGGTGTTCCGCGTTTCACGTGAAACAACCCCAGCGTGAAACAACCCCCAGCGTACCGGCCGGGCACGGCTGTCCTCCTCCCCATTGACGCGACGCTCCCCATTGACGCGGCGCGGACCCGGGGGCGAGCGGTGGCAGTGTCCGATCACCTCTTCCTACAGTGGATGAATGCGCACTGGTGAGCCCCTGCCCGAGGTGGGGGACCTGCTCGCCGCCCTCGCGACCGGTCTGTGGCACTGGGACACCGCCGCGGGGACGGTCACCGTCGACGCGGAGGCGGCCCGTCTGCTCGGGCTGCCCCCGAAACGGGCGATTCTCACCGAGGCCCAGGTACGGGCCCGGCTGCATCCGGTGGACTGGAACGAGATCACCGGGGTGGTCCGGCTGGCCGCCGCGGAGAGCACCCTCGCCGAGGTCCGGATCCGCGTCATGGACGAGCGGGGCCACATCGCCCGGATCGTCCGCAGCCGCTCCAAGCCGTCGTTCGACCCCGTGCGCAAGGCGTACGAGCTGATCGGCACCCTGCAGGAGGTCGCCGAGCCGGCCCCGGGCACCCCCGCCGGGCGCAGCGCGGTCACCGGCGACTGGCGCCGCTCGCGGGAGGCCTTCCTGCTGGACGCGGGCAGGGCGCTGGCCGAGGCGCGGTCCACCGAGGAGGTGCTGCGGGTCGCGGCGGGCCTGTCGATGCCGGGGTTCACCCCGGACGGGCTGGCGGTCTTCGGGGTCTCGGGCGACCGTCTGACGGTCATCGGCCACCACGGACAGCCGCAGAACGACATGAACCCGTTCGTGAACATGCCGCTGGAGACGGATTACCCGGCCGCCGAGGTGGTCCGCACCGGCCGCGCCGTCTACCTCTCCTCACCCGAGCAGTACCGGTCCCACTACCCCCTCACCTGGCCCCTCGCCGAGCGATTCGGCCGCCGCTCCTGGGCCTTCCTGCCGCTGACCGTGGCCGGCCGCCCGATGGGCGCCTGGATGGCGGCCTTCACCTATCCGGTCGCCTTCACGCCGGACGAACGGTCGGTGCTCACCACCGTGGCGCGGATGCTGGCGCAGGCCCTGACCCGCGCGGGTGCCGCCGAGACCCAACGGGAGCTGACCGACGGGCTGCAACGCACCATGCTGCCCGTGCTCGGCCCGGAGATCCCCGGCATGGGCGTCGCCGCCCGCTACGTCCCCACCGGCGGCGGCCTCCAGGTCGGCGGCGACTGGTACGACATGATCCAGTTGCCGGGGGGCCGCTTCGCCCTGGTCATCGGCGACGTCCAGGGGCACGACGTACGCGCGGCCGGACTGATGGGCCAGCTGCGTATCGCCCTGCGCGCCTACGCCGCCGAAGGGCACCGTCCCGACGCGGTGCTCGCCCGCGCCTCCCACTTCTTCCACGGCCTCGCCCAGTCCGGCGACGACCCCGGGGACCTGCGCTTCGCGACCTGCTACTACGCGGAGGTCGACCCCGCTACCGGCACCCTGGAGAGCGCCCGCGCCGGGCACCTGGACCCGGTCGTACGCATGGCGGACGGAACGGCGCTGATCCTCGCCACGGCGGGCGGGCTGCCCCTCGGCATCGACCCGGACTCCGACTACCCGATCACCCGGCTCGCCCTGGAACCCGGGGACACCCTGATGCTGTGCACGGACGGTCTGGTCGAGACCGGCGGCCACGATCTGCAGACCGGCTGGCACCGCCTCCGCGTCATCCTGGAAGAACACGACGGCGGCCTGGAGGAACTGGCCGACGCGCTGGTCCAAGGCGTCCACGGACCCTCCTCCCACCACACCACCGGCCCGCTGGCCGACCGGCGGGAGGACGACATCGCCCTGCTGCTGCTGTGCCGGCAGGGCGAGGGCTGCGGCTGCGGCGACAGCACCGTGGCCCGCGCCCCGGTACGCCGGACGATGCTGACGGTCGCGCAGGCCGAGCCCGCGCGGATCGCCACGGCCCGGCAGCATCTGCGCGACCTGCTGCACGACTGGCCCAGCGAGGAGCAGCGGGACGCCGCGGTGCTCCTGCTCTCCGAGATGCTGACGAACGTCCTGGTCCACACCGACGCCGACGCCCTTCTGGTCGCCGAGGTCGCCGGGGAGCCGGGCGCGCGGCAGATCCGGGTGGAGGTCACCGACAGCGGCGACGACCTGCCGCACAAGCGCCGTCCGGGGGAGATGGCGTCCTCCGGACGCGGGCTGATACTGATCGAACTGCTGGCGGACGCCTGGGGCGTCGCCCCGCGCGGCAAGGGCAAGAGCATCTGGTACGAGGTCTACGAGTCGGCGGGCCCGGAGGACGGTGGTCAGGCGGGCGGTCGTCCGGAAGACGGTCGTCAGGCGGGCGGTCGTCAGGCGGGCGGTCCCGGAGACGGCCGTGGCGGCGGTCCGGCCGGCGACCCCGAGGCGGCGTAACGCGCCTGGAGCTCGTGGACGACTCCGAACGCCGCGGCCGTGAGGGGAACGGCCAGAAGCATCCCCAGGATGCCCGCCACCGACGCCCCCGCGGTCAGCGCCAGCAGCACGATGGCCGGATGCATCTGCACGGTCCGGCTCTGGATCACCGGCTGGAGGATGTGCCCCTCCAGCACCTGCACGGCCAGGACCACCCCGAGGGCCCACAGCGCGATGACGAACCCCCGGTCGGCCAGCGCGACCAGCACGGCGACGGCTCCGGAGATGAAGGCGCCGAGGTAGGGGATGTAGGCGCCGACGAAGACCAGCGCGCCCAGCCCGATCGCGCCGGGGACGCGGAGGACGAGCAGCCCGATCGTGATGCAGGTCGCGTCGATGAGGGCGATGAGGGTGGTGCCCCGCATGAACCCCTCGACGGCCCCGAAGGCCCGCCGGGCCATCGCCTCGACCATGTCGGCGCCGCCGGGCGGGGCGATGGCGCGCACCGTGCCGGTGGCCCGGTCCGAGTCGCGCAGGAAGAAGAAGACGAGCAGCAGGGCGAGCACGGCCATGGCGACCATCTCGCCGACGACGCTGATCCCGGTGACCACGCCCGAGGCGGCCGTACCGCCGAACTTGCCGAGCAGCTCCCGCGCGTTGGACGCGATGTCGTCGAGCGAGGTCCCGGCGGCCCCGAAGTGGTCGGCGAGGTCCTTCGCGGCGTCCCGGAGCGAGGCGATGATCTGGTCGCCGGTCTCGACGAGCGCGGACACCACGATGTACACGGCCCCGCCCACCACGGCCACGACGGCGACGCAGGTGAGCCCGGCGGCCAGCGACCGCTGCACGTGCGCCTTCACCAGCCACCGGTGCAGCGGTCTGAGCAGGGCGGTGCCGAGCAGCGCGAGCAGCGCCGGCGTCACCGCGGTGCGGAACTCGACGCAGAGCCGGACCGCGACGTAGACGACACCACTGGCGAGCAGGATGACGGCGCACCAGGCGGCGAACCGACGGACCGGACCGGGAAGCAGCTGCACGCCCCCAGCCGATCACGCACCGGGCGGGCTGTCCTGCGTGGACGGCCCGCCCGGGTTACGCGGTGTCGGCACGGCACCCCGTCGGCACAAGAGCGGAGGCCGGCACGGCACCCGCCAGCGCAGACCACGTCAGGCGTCCGGCCCCGCCGCCGACATGCCGTGCACGGCCGGGACGGTGCCCAGGCGCCCCTTCTGGAAGTCGTCGAACGCCTGCTGGAGCTCTTCCCGGGTGTTCATGACGAACGGCCCGTAGTGCGCCATCGGCTCCCGGATCGGCCGCCCGCCCAGCAGCACGACCTCCAGGTCCGGCGTGTGGGAGTCCTGCTTCTCGTCCGCGCGGACGGTCAGCGACCCTCCGGCGCCGAAGACGGCGGTCTGCCCCAGGTGCACCGGACGCCGCTCGGCGCCCACGGACCCGCGCCCGGCCATCACGTACGCCAGCCCGTTGAACTCCTCCCGCCAGGGCAGGGTGACCTCCGCGCCCGGCGCGAGCGTCGCGTGGACCATCGTGATCGGCGTGTGCGTGATACCGGGGCCCTCGTGGCCGTCCAGCTCACCGGCGATGACGCGCAGCAGCGCGCCGCCGTCGGGGGAGGTGAGCAGCTGGACGCTGCCACTGCGGATGTCCTGGTACCTGGGGGCCATCATCTTGTCCTTGGCCGGCAGGTTCACCCACAGCTGGAGCCCGTGGAAGAGCCCGCCCGACATGACCAGCTGCTCGGGCGGCGCCTCGATGTGCAGCAGGCCGGAGCCCGCCGTCATCCACTGGGTGTCGCCGTTGGTGATGGTGCCGCCGCCACCGTTGGAGTCCTGGTGGTCGAATATCCCGTCGACGATGTAGGTGACGGTCTCGAAACCGCGGTGCGGGTGCCAGGGAGTCCCCTTCGGCTCCCCGGGCGCGTACTCCACCTCACCCATCTGGTCCATCATGATGAACGGGTCGAGATGGCGGTAATTGATCCCGGCGAACGCGCGGCGGACCGGGAAGCCCTCGCCCTCGAAACCGCCGGGCGCGGTCGTGACGGTGAGCACGGGACGTGCGACGGCGTCGGCGGTTGCGGATACGCGGGGCAGCGTCAACGGGTTCTCGACGGTCACTGCAGGCATGTCGGTACCTCCTCGGGTACGCCCACTTTAGTTGAGCATTGAACTTCTTGTCACCTGGAACCGAGAAAGCCCGGAGGGCATTCCCTCCGGGCTTTCTCGGCGGCGGCGGGTCGGCCGCCGTGAAGCGCTGGCGTCCAGCCGTCTGCGAAGCAATGGCGTCTAGCCATACATACGACGCATCGCGAAATCGACCATCTGTTCGACGGCCTTCGCGTCGAACACCATCCGGTGCTCCCCCTCCATGTCCAGCACGAAGCCGTAGCCGGTCGGCAGCAGGTCGATGACCTCCGCGCCGGTGATCACGAAGTACTTGGACTCCTTGCCCGCGTACCGGCGCAGCTCCTTGAGCCCGGTGAACATCGGGATCACCGGCTGCTGGGTGTTGTGCAGCGCGAGAAAGCCCGGGTTGTCACCGCGCGGGCAGTAGACCTTCGAGGTCGCGAAGATCTGCTGGAAGTCCTCGGCGGACATCTGGCCGGTGGTGAAGGCGCGCACCGCGTCCGCGAGTGAGGGCGGGGACGGCTCGGGGTACAGCGGCGGCTGCTGGCCGTACCCGCCGGCCATCCCGCCGGACATCGGCTGCTGCGGCGGGGCGTACTGCTGCTGCTGTTGGCCCGCGGTCTGGTCGTAGCCGTACATGCCGCACAG